>NZ_DJTP01000028.1:0-86590 GCF_002440405.1 Empedobacter sp. UBA6305
AAAGTCTTTGCATAATTGCGTCTAATCATAAATTGTTCGTATAGTAGAGAAAATAAAGTTTCAATTCTTTTTGAATGTATAAAACTGAGGTTTGTAATCTTTTTGATTCGATCTTTTCAGTGTTTCTAATCGATATTAACTTCATTAAATAAATCAATATGTTTCAAAAATGAATACATGAACAGATGCTGGACTAATGTTAAAACTCAGGAAAACACCACTTAAAGAACAAACAGCATGAAGTTTATAACCATAAAAAGACATTTACTGAGAAGCACAAAAACCTCTGTTTTGTGCATTATACTAGTGTTCCTTGTAAATTTTGAGCTATTTATACTTGCTATTTTACAAAACTGAAACGGCATACTATCAATGATTAAAACAATTTTCAAATTCATTAAATTCTTTCGCTAATTTGAGGCGAATACTATTAATTTGATATGATAATCTACATTTTCTTCGATTGTAAATACTTCGCTCAATTTTACAACTTACGCTTTAGGAATATTCCGAAATGAATTATTTTCACTATCAATACCCATAAATTCAGTAGTTAAGAAAAGACTTATGAGTTTTAAATCAAATGTTTAGGTCTTCTACATTGATAAATTAAAAGTTTATCTTAGGATATTTTTCATAGAATTTCCAATATTCTTTTATAATTTGCAAGTAAGTTATTCATTGTGAATTTTTTATTGTAAAAACAATTTACAAATTTTCAATCAAATGAACAACTTTATTATTTAATAATCAAAATGCAGAACAGGCTAAAAATATAAACTTTTAATAAAATCTCTAGAATAATTTTGAGGATGAGGAATTTTCAAATAATTGCAATTAACTAAAACTTTATTATAGAATAATATATCAATATCTATTAAACGATCAACGTAACTCTCATTTTCTTTGGGTTTAAAATAGATTCTTCCCATTTTTTGTTCAATATCTTTAATTTTTTTCAAAATCTTAAATGGAGAATAACTTGTATTAATTTCTATTTTTTGATTTAAGAATAAATTAGGTGTAGTAAATCCTTCAGCCTTATTTTCAAGAATATTAGATTCTTTTTTTATTTCGCCTACCTCTTTGTTTATAAGGTTTTTAGCTGTTTCTAAATTATTTTTTTTGTCACCTAAGTTTGTACCAAGTAACAAAATGACTATATTTTGCGACATATAGAGCAAAAGTAATAATAAATTAAAAATGAAAAACTTTTTCGGGAGAGTATTCTCAACAATCATAGGAAATCTATTAACGATTAGTGTATTTGTCATACTACTTTTCGTGTTGATATTTGTTTCAGCATTATCTGCTCCAACAAAAAGTGTGAAAGATGGTTCTGTTTTAGAAATTTCGTTGGAAGATCCAATTATGGAAAGTGATATGGATCGTTCCGTTTCTATTTTTGATATGTCAGAAAGTCCAAATGTTTTTTTACAAGATATTATTCATTCAATTGAAGAAGCGAAGAATGATGATAAAATAAAAGGAATTAGTCTGAAATTGGATAAATTTTCTGGTGGAGCTACGCAAGCGACTGATATTCGTAATGCGTTAGAAGATTTTAAAAAATCTGGAAAATTTGTGTATTCATATTCTAATTCAGGAAGTCAGTTGTCATATTATATAAGTAGTGTATCTGATAAAATTTATCAAAATCCTTTGGGTGGAACTTTATTACAAGGTTTGAGTTCTAATATTATGTTCTTCAAAAATGTAGGAGATAAATATGGTGTAGATTTTCAGGTGATTCGTCACGGACAATTTAAGAGTGCTGTAGAGCCTTATATGAGAACAAATATGTCTGATGAGAATCGTTTGCAATTATCGGAATTATTGAATGATGTTTGGGGTAATGTTTCAACTTCGATTACAAAATCACGTAAAATTTCTCCTGAACAATTTACAACAGTAACAGATAGTTTGTATGCTTTCATTCCAGAAACAGGAAAAGAAAACAAGATTTATGATGTATTGGCTCAAGAAAATGAATATCAAAAAATGTTATTCTCAAAACTTGGTTTGAAAGAAGAAAAATCAAAAACTGATTTTGAAGTTCTTGATAAACATACTATAAAAATGGAAGATTATTTTGAGACCTTATCAAATAAATCTGAAAAAGATAAAATTGCAGTTTTGTATGCTTCAGGAACAATTACTGAAGGAGATGGTTTTGATGGTATTCAATCAAAAACTTATGTAGATGCGATTCGCAAAATCAGTCAAAATGATAAAATCAAAGCTTTAGTTTTACGTGTAAATTCTCCTGGAGGTAGCGCAAATGCTTCAGAAGAAATTTTATATGAATTGATGCAATTGAAAACGAAAATGCCAATTGTTGTGTCTTTTGGAGATGTTGCGGCGTCTGGTGGATATTATATCGCGCAAGCTTCTGACAAAATTTATGCGCAACCAAATACAATAACTGGGTCTATTGGTGTTTTTGGAATGATACCAAATGCGCAAAAATTATTCAATAATTTCGGATTAGATTTTGATGAAGTAAAAACGAATGCAAATGCAGATCAGTTAAAGTCTTTGACGACACCATTATCACCAACAGCAAAAAATACGATGCAAAAATCAATTGTATTGATTTATGGAAAATTCGTAAATCACGTTGCTACAAATAGAAAATTAACATACGAGCAAGTTGATAAAATAGGTGAAGGACGTGTTTGGTCTGGAACTCGTGCAAAACAAATTGGTTTGGTAGATGATTTCGGAAGTTTAGATACAGCAATAAAAGAAGCAGCTAAATTGGCTAAAATCGAAAAATATTCGACAGAGAATTACCCAAAACGAAAAGATTCTTTCGAAGAATTTATGGATAATCTTCAAGGAAAAAATACCGAAGCAGCAATTGCAAAAGAATTAGGGTCGGACGGAATCCGAATTTATAAAGAAATAAAGATGATGAATGAACAAAAAGGTATTCAAGTTAGGCTACCTTACGATATTCAAATTCAATAAAAATCATAAAAAAGGGTTAAAATATTTTTAACCCTTTTTTATTGTTAAAATCTTACTATTTTAGTAAAAATATTTAGATGATTAAAAAATTAAATTCTCTTTTATAATCATCTAAATTTATTATACTTTTGTACATTCATTTTTAATAATACTGAGACATAATCAACGATGGGATTATTTGATTTTTTCACGCAAGAAATTGCGATTGACCTGGGGACTGCTAACACTTTAATTATTCATAATAATAAAGTTGTAGTAGATAGTCCATCTATCGTCGCTATACATAGAAGAACAAATAAAGTTATTGCTGTTGGAGAACAAGCAAAACACATGCAAGGTAAAACGCATGATGATATAAAAACAATTCGTCCTTTAAAAGACGGAGTAATTGCAGATTTTGAAGCTTCAGAATTCATGTTGACAGAGTTCATCAAGAAAATTCCTGGAATTCAAGGGAAGTTATTTTCACCTTCATTACGAATGGTGATTTGTATTCCTTCTGGAATTACAGAAGTTGAGAAACGTGCTGTAAAAGATTCTTGTGCACGCGTTAACGCAAAAGATGTTCGTCTTATTTACGAACCAATGGCTGCTGCGATAGGTGTTGGAATTGATATCACTCAACCTAAAGGTAACATGATTATTGATATAGGTGGTGGTACTACAGAAATTGCCGTTGTTGCATTAGGTGGTATTGTTTGTGACAAATCTGTGAAAATTGCAGGTGATGTTTTTACAAATGATATTGCATATTACTTAAGAACCCATCATAATTTATATATCGGAGAAAGAACTGCTGAACGTGTTAAAATTGAAGTTGGAGCTGCTGTAGAAGAACTAGAGCATGCACCAGAGGATATGCCAGTACAAGGACGTGATTTGATTACAGGAAAACCAAAAGAAATTACTGTAAATTACCGCGAAATTGCACGTGCATTAGACAAATCAATTTTACGCATTGAAGATGGTGTAATGGAAACGTTATCTCAAACTCCTCCAGAATTAGCTGCTGATATTTACAACACTGGTATCTATATGGCTGGTGGTGGAGCTATGTTGAGAGGTTTAGATCAACGTATTTCTAAAAAAACAGGTTTACCAGTTTTCTTGGCTGATGATCCTTTACGTGCTGTTGTTCGTGGAACTGGTATTGCACTTAAAAATATTGATAAATTCACTTTCTTAATGAAATAGAAGAGTAAAGAGCAATGCAATATATTCTGAATGCGATTAGAAGAAATGGAATGCTATTAATTTTTGTCTTTTTAGAGTTAATTGCGTTGTTTCTTGTCTTTAAGAAAAATATTTATCACGAAACTATTCTTGCCTCTGCAAGCACATCGTTTACAGGTTATGTGGATGATAAAATTGCAAAGGTGACAAACTTTATTCATTTACCGAGTACCAATAAAGATTTGATGGACGAAAATGCCTTTTTGCGTGAGCAATTGGTGCATTTAGGTATTAAAGATGCGAAAACTAAAAAGTTTTACAAATCGGATACCTTAGGTTATCATCAAACGTATTCTTTTGTACCTGCAGAGATTGTAAATAACTCGATTATCAAAACGCAAAACCTTTTGATGATTGATAAAGGAACAAATGATGGAATAGAAAAAGGTGACGGAATCATTACAAATAATGGTGTAATTGGTATTGTAACTTTTGCTGGGAAAAATTATTCTCGTGCAATTTCGTTGTTAAACAAGGATATCAATATCAATGCACGTATCAAAGGAAATCAATATTTTGGGACAGTGAAATGGGATGGAAAAGATCCTCGTTATGTTCAGTTATATGAAATTCCGAAATACATCGAAGTGAAAAAAGGAGATATTATCGAAACAGATGGTAAATCACCAGTTTTCCCAGAAGGAATTATTATAGGTAAAGTTGTAAGTAAAGGAATTGATGAAACGGGAGAAATGAAAGTTCAAGTAAGATTGAAACAAGATTTCGCCAATTTAGCTCAAGCTTATGTGGTCACAAACCTTAATAAAGTTGAAATTCAACAAGTAGAAAAATCAGATACAATAACAAGTCCACAGAATGTTCAATAAAGATTTTTTAATCAATATTATCAAGATTATCGTTTTAGCTTTGTTACAAGTTTTTGTGTTCAATCACATCAACTTTTTAGGAAGTTATCAACCATATATCTATATTGTATTTGTATTATTTTATCCGCCTTATCAAAATAAATATGCCTTACTAATCTTATCATTTATGTTAGGATTAATGATAGATATTTTCGAATACACAGGAGGAATTCATGCTTTTGCATTAACACTTATCGCATTTCTTAGAAATCCAATCATCAAACTTTTGGCAGGAAAACAAGATTACGAAATGGAATTTTTCTCTTTCAATTCGTTCAGTTTTGCGCAATGGTTGTTTTATTTGATTATTCTAATTCTTGCACATCATATTATTTTATTACTTCTTGAGAATTTTAAACCATCAGGAATTGGATCTTTGATGCTAAAAGCATTAATCAATTCGGGAATAACTTTTGTGTTTGTCTTTATTTATAAAATTTTATTTAAAAATAAAGTTGGAGTATGAAAAAGTTGATGGTTGTTTATGCACTCATCCTGTTTATAGTGTTTCTATTTATAGGACGTTTGGCGTATTTGCAATTATTTACAGATCGTTATACGTTAAATGCATTTAATACTTCGATCAAACAAGAAATTATTTATCCTAATCGTGGTGATATTCTTGATCGAAACGGAAAATTGTTGGTGAGTAACACATATTCGTACGAATTAGACGTTATTCCAGGGAAATTAATTGACAGTTATGGAGAATATATGAATGGTTTTGATAAACCTAAATTCTCTAAAATGATTGGAATTTCTACACAACAATTTGATTCTATTTTAGATAAAATTGTTACCGCAAAAGATTATAAAAAATTATCGCCTTATCCATTCTTAAAAAATATTTCGCGAGAGAATTTTGCTCGTATGCAAGAACAATTGTACTTGTATCCTGCATTTAGCATTATCAAACGTCCCGAGCGTAAATATATGGTAAATTCTGCCGGAAATATACTGGGCTATATAAACGAAGCCAATCAATCTTATATCAAAACAGATTCTACCTATTATCAACCTGGAGATTTGGTTGGTATTGCTGGTGTTGAGAAATCGTATGAAAAAGATTTGCGAGGAATAAAAGGTGTAAAAAACTGGATTGTAGACCGAACAATGAATGTTGTTGGTCCATATAAAAACGGAGATTATGATCGACCTGTAAAAAGTGGGAAAACAGTTCATTTGACAATTGATTATCGTTTGCAAGAATTGGCAGAACAAATGCTTCAAAATAAACGTGGGGCAATTGTCGCACTTGATCCTAATAATGGTGAAATTTTGGCTTTAGCATCCGCACCTACAATTAATCCAAACGATTATTTGAATACAAAGTTGAGAAGTGCATTAATCAACGATTCTATTGCTCGTCCAACTTATGATAGAGCTTTACAAGGAACTTATCCTCCTGGTTCTACATTCAAAATGGTAACGGCTTTGGCTGGTTTACAAATGGGAACGATGACAGAAAAAACAACATATGTTTGTAAACATGGTTTCCGTTATGGACGTATGCATATTGGTTGTCACTGTGGAATGTATTATACGCCGCAAGGTTTAGAACATGCAATTGGAAAATCATGTAATAATTATTTTTCTGAAGCTTATCGTGATATTGTTCGTAAAGATCCAAATGATTATAGTGTCGGAATTAACGAATGGGCTTCCATTTTGAATAGTTTCGGATTAGGAAAATTTATGGGAACAGATTTACCGGTTGGTAGCAAAGGTCTTATTCCGACAGCTGAGTTTTACGACAATCGCTTTGGAGAAGGTGTTTGGAATCCTTACCGTATTATTTTCAATGGTATGGGACAAGGAGATATTAATACAACTCCGCTGCAAATGGCAAATTATACAGCAATTATTGCCAACAAAGGATTTTTCTATACACCGCATATTGTACATAGTATTGATGGAAAACCATTGACGGATTCTACTTATATGGTGAAAAAAAATACATTGGTTGATCCAAAACATTTTGACATCATTCAACGCGGAATGCGTAATGTATTTACAATGGGTACAGCTCGTAGTTTTGATACAAGTTCTTTTGTACAATTTGGTAAAACTGGAACTTCTCAGAACTCTCATGGACAAGATCACTCATTATTTGTATTGTTTGCTCCAGCAGATAAACCAAAAATTGCGATTGCTGCAATTGTAGAAAATGGTTCTTGGGGTACAACTTATGCTGGACCAATGGCGAGTTTGATCGCAGAATTATACGTAACGGATACAATAAAACGACCTGCGTTAGTGCAACGTATGAAAAATGGTAATCTACAAGGCGAATATCGTCGTCAATGGATAGATTATCTAAAAAGAAAAGGATTATACGTAGAACCTGTAAAAAAGGATTCTATCGGAAATAAAATAGATAGTTTAAAATTTAAAAAAGATTCAACAAAACTAAAACATGAGCCAAAGCAGATTACTAAAAGGAATTGATTGGATTGTACTGATCCTAGGGTTTCTGATAGTAACTTTCGGGATTATGAATGTGTATAGTGTCAATCCAGATTTAGGTGTAAAACAGCTAATTTGGTTTGGACTTGGAATGGTGATGATATTGATTTTGATAATTGCGAGCGGAAACAACCGTAATTTTTTCGAAATTTATAGTCCTGTTTTTTATATCATTTCCCTCGTTTTGCTCGTCGGAGTTTTGATTGTTGGAAAGGAAATTAATGGAGCAAAAGCGTGGTATCGTTTTGGACCTCTGAGTTTGCAACCAGCCGAATTTGCGAAGATTGGTACAGCTTTGTTGATTGCTAATTTTATCAATCATTCAAACGCAAATCTAAAAGACTTAGGTTTTATAGGAAAAATATTGTTGATTATCGCAATACCAGTAGTTTTAATTCTTTTACAACCCGATTTAGGTTCAGTAATTATTTTCTGTTCATTAAGTATTGCCTTGTACAGAGAAGGACTTAATCCATGGATAATTTTAGCACCAATCATATTATTAATCATTTTCTTGATTTCGATTGTACAAATTCCTTTTTACGTTTTATTAGTTTTTGGATTTATAATTCTTACAATAGCTTTATTAATTTTAGCTTTCAATTATAATCAGAATGTAGTTGATGCGATGCATGGTGTTTTAATCGGCTTATCAATTTTCTTTTTATTATTGATTGGAATTTGTTATTTGGTTGAAGATTTATCTGAAGAAACACGCGAATCTTTCGGACATTTATTTCCAATGCGTTCCTTATTTTTCTCAGAACCAATATTTTTTAATACAACTTTCTTTGGATTGATAGGATTCTTTATATCAATTATTCCAGTTTTAATTTTAAAATTAACCGAACAAAAAGAAATTAATGATTCACCATTCAAAACACAATCTGGATTAGCTGCAAATGTTCTGAATTTTAGTATTATTGCGTCTATTGTGTTGTTATTATTTGCAAGCACGGTTAGTTTTATTTCTCCGATCATTTTTGAGAAATTACCCAAACACCAAAAAGAGCGTGTGATGGTTTTGTACGAAGGAGAAGCAAAGTATCGTGATACTTCGGGATATAATTTATTGTATGCAAAAACAGCGATTGGTTCGGGCGAATTATATGGAAAAGGTTACAATCAAGGAACTATTAAAAAAGGAAGGTTTGTACCAGAACAACAAACCGATTACATTTTTACAACAGTAGGAGAAGAGTGGGGATTCATTGGTAGTACAGCCTTGGTGATTGTTTATGCAGTTTTCGTAGGGCGATTATTTTTCTTAGCCGAAATCCAAAAAAATAGATTTGCACGATTTTATGGATATGCAGTCGCCTCTATTTTATTTTTCCACTTTTTTATCAATATCGCAATGGTGATTGGGCTTTTCCCAACGGTTGGTATTCCGTTACCATTTTTCAGCTACGGAGGAAGTTCTTTATGGGGATTCACTATTCTGATCGGAATTTTCCTAATCATTCATTACAAGAACAGTCAAGGATTTATTTAGAATAATAATTCAATAGAATAAAAAAGCTACATTGATTTTCAATGTAGCTTTTTCGTTATTATTTCGATACTTCTAACTCAGAAATATGATGAACTTTCTTAATTAATTTATTGTCTTTATCAACCAAAATTAGAGTAGGAGTAGATTCTATTCCATATTCTGCCGCGATTGGCGAATCCCATCTCAAAAGATCAGTATAATTGTACCAAGGTAATTCTTTCGTAGCATTGTTAAACGCTGTTTGATCATAGTCTAAAGAAATAGCAACAATTTCTCCACCTTTTGATTTGAAGTTCTTGTAAAACTCTTTAATGTGCGGGATTTCTTGTTGACAAGCAGGACACCAAGAAGCCCAGAAAACAATTAATTTTTGATCTTCTTTGATATCATATAATGATTTTTTCCCATTAACAGGTTGAGGAAAAGTGATATTAGGAACTTTACTTCCCACTTGCATAGAAGCGCTTTTTTCCACTTTCTTTTTCAATTGATCTGTTACATTAGAAGTCAAACTTTTTACTTTATCTACATATTTTTTATGAAAATTTGCATATTCTTTTTCAGGAACAAAGTTTAAGATAGTTGTCAATACATTTTGACCTCTTGTCGTTTTGATATCTGTTTTAGCCAAAATTTCGTCTGTAGCAGCAATTAAATTCCCTTCTACATCTTGATTGTTTGCAGCAGCTAATTTTCCATTAATATAAGCAAAAACTAAATCATTAAACATTCCAGATTGCTCCAATCGTATATCATCTTTTACAAAATGATTCACAATTTCATTTAGCGTTTCAGCATCTTTATTTGTTTGAGCTTTTTGTTTCAAATCATTCAACTCATTAATATAGGTAATTAATGGCGAAAAATTTTCGTTACGTTTCAACTCTTTTATACGCTTATCTTCTTTTACCATTGCTGTATAAAATTCATCAGTTGGTTTATACATTTGCATTAAATAAGGAAAAACCTGGTTCTGAATTTCATTTAATGGTTGAAGTGCTAAAACTTTATTGTATTCCTTTTGTGTATTTCCCTCAAAAATTTCAAGTTTAGTAGATATTTCTTGCCCACTAACCGTTTTGAATTTTAGATTTTTGTTATCAGTTAATAACGAAAGATTTTCACCTGTTGGCAAATCAATACGTACAAAACCATTGTATTCTTTTGGAACTTTTACAGAAAAATTTCCGTTGTTATCAGTAATCGCATTGTTGATTAATTTCATTTCGGCATTGTCGAAAATTTTAACCAAAACAGGTTTATTTGCATAATTTTCTATTTGCCCAGAAACATTAAACTGCCCAAAGACAGAACTTCCTAAAACAACAAGCGGCAGTATAAATTTATTTTTCATAGTTTGTTTGATATAAAAAAACCTCAATCTATTGATTGAGGTTTAAAAGTATGAATTTATTTTTTAATTATTAGTCTTTGTTCATATGAATCTATTCCTGCAATTGTTACAGCTGTAACAATTAAAAAAGGTGCATAATCATGAATAGATACTTTTCTAATACCATCCCTATTTCCTGTATTATCTCCGTTCATATTACAATTTTTCCAATCTGAATAAAGGATTTGTAGGTTGGGCGTTAACAGATACATTAATAATGAAAACAAATAAAAAAAACAAGTTAATTTTCAATAATTTTTTCATAGCTAGTTTTATTTGTTAATGGTTTTCTTCGTTAAAGTTTCACCACCTTAATATACAATCTTAACCAAATATAAGGTTGGAATATTATTAATATTTAAATTATAATCTGTATTTGTAGAAATATTGTTTTATAAAATATTTGACGTCCAATTAAATTAAAAATTGAAATATTAGCGGTTGTATTACTTTGCTCAAATTTAACAAAATGACCTCCATTATTTCAATATAAATAGTAGCTTATTTAAATCATTTATATCTAGTGTTTTTGGTGATTGATTCCAATAGAATTCTAAGCGATTATTAATTTTATCGTCAGCTATTTTTTATATATTTATATTGTGTAGAATCACTATAGACCTAAGCAAGTGTGACTAAAGCAAGTAGATTCTTTTTCATAAATTATGTTATTTTTGGTAGGTTTCTATTAAATTAAATAATAATTTTATTACAAATATAAAAATATTTATTAATAAGTTACTATTCAACAGATTATATTATAACTTTTTCTGGTAAATCTTTAATGTTATACATTAAATCAGTAAAGATTTCTTCCGTAACTGCTCGTAATCCTCGAGCTCCTAAACCCAGTTCATTGGCACGGTCTACAATTCTATTTAGGGTTTCGTCCGTCACTACAAGCTCTTTTCCGTCTAGGGCAAAAAGTTTTGTATATTGTTTCATTAGAGAGTTTTTTGGTTCTGTCAAAATAGCTCTCATCGCTTCTTTATCTAATGCTTTAAGATACGTAATAATTGGTAAACGTCCAATTAATTCTGGAATGATACCAAAGTTTTTCAAATCTTGTGCATTTACTTCATCCAAAAGATTTTCGATTTCTTTGTGATCCTCATTCTTGAAACCAATTACGTGTTTCTTCAAACGATCTGCAATGTGTTTTTCTATTCCAGAAAAAGCTCCACCAGCCACAAATAAAATATCTTTTGTATTAACTTCTATAAATTTTTGATCAGGATGCTTACGTCCTCCTTTTGGTGGCACGTTAACAATAGTTCCTTCCAAAATTTTAAGCAAAGCTTGTTGTACACCTTCTCCAGAAACGTCACGTGTAATAGATGGATTGTCACTTTTACGTGCAATTTTATCTACTTCATCAATAAATACGATTCCTTTTTCGGCAAGCTCTACATTGTAATCAGCAGATTGTAAAAGACGCGTCAAAATACTTTCTACATCTTCTCCTACATATCCAGCTTCTGTAAGTACAGTTGCATCAACTATTGCAAACGGAACATTTAATAACTTAGCAATTGTTTTAGCTAATAATGTTTTTCCACTTCCTGTTTCTCCAACTAAAATTACGTTCGATTTATCAATCTCTACATCATTTTCTTTGTCTAGTAATATTCTTTTGTAATGGTTGTATACGGCAACCGACAATATTTTTTTTGCCTGGTCTTGACCAATCACGTAATCATCTAAAAACTCTTTAATTTCTTTCGGAGATTTTAGCGTTAATGGTTTTATCAAATCGTTATTTTCGTTAAATTTCGATTCTTCTAAAACTATACCATGAGCTTGTTCTATGCAATTATCACAAATATTACCGTCGATTCCAGACACTAAAATATTTACTTCGTTTCTGCTTTTTCCGCAAAAAGAGCACTTATTTTCTTCCAATTTTCTATACTTAATTAAGATGCAAAGGTATTTATTTTCTTTTAGATAGAAAATATTTATTTGTTAATTTCTATCAGTATAAATTATGGTAAAATAAAGGATGAAGTTATCTTATTTTAGATTATTGTTTTTTATGTTTCTTTCTTATTGTTTTACAAATTTTTAAGTATTTGTAAACGAAAAAGGATACTCAATAAGTTGAGTATCCTTTTTTTGTATTTTTATTGAATTTAAAATTATTTACGAGGCAATAAAACTTCGTCAATCATTCCATATTCTTTTGCTTCTTGTGAAGTCATCCAGTAATCACGTTCACCATCTTTTTCGATTTGCTCGAAAGTTTGACCAGAATGAGTTGCAAGAATGTCGTATAATTCTTTTTTTAATTTCAAGATTTCCTTCAATGTAATTTCCATATCAGTTGCTTGTCCTTGAGCACCTCCTAAAGGTTGATGAATCATCACGCGAGAATGTTTAAGTGCTGAACGTTTTCCTGCTGCACCTGCACATAATAAAACTGCTCCCATAGAAGCTGCCATTCCTGTACAAATTGTTGCAACATCTGGTTTTACTAACTGCATTGTGTCGTAAATTCCTAATCCTGCATAAACACCACCACCTGGTGAGTTAACATAAATCTGAATATCTTTTGTTGCATCTACACTTTCTAAGAACAATAATTGTGCTTGAATAATATTTGCAATTTGATCATCGATTCCTGTTCCTAAAAAGATGATTCTATCCATCATCAAACGAGAGAAAACGTCCATTTGTGCAACGTTCAATTTTCTTTCTTCAACGATGTAAGGCGTTGTATTTTGGATGTAACTCTCCATATGTAAAGAGCTAATTCCTTTGTCTAACAGCGCATATTTTTTAAATTCTTCTCCTACGTTTTTCATTATTAAATTTAGATTTTAAATGAAAGGTATAAAGAATTTTTTAGAAGTGATTAAGCTTCTGCTAATTCTTTATTTTTTTCTGTAATAATGTCAACAAACTCGTCAAATGTTACTTCTTTCTCGTTCAATTTTACATTGTTTTTGAAGATGTCTAACATTTTGTCTGTAAACACTTGGTATGATAAACGGTTGTATTCTTCTTGATTCTGTAAAGCAGACATTGCAATTTGTTGTAATGTTTCTTCTGGAATAGAAGTTTGACCGTACATTTTTAATTGATCTTTGATTGCAGCAAAAGCAGCTTCTTTTACTTCCTCAGCATTTACTTCTACATTGTTAACTTCAGCAATTTTAGCTTCGATTAATTGGTAACGTAAACCTTTGTCCATTTTTACCAATTCTTCTTTCGCTTGCTCTTCAGAAGTTACATTTTCGTTAGAAGTGATTAACCATTTTGTTAAAAATTCTGTTGGTAAATCAAATTGAACTGTATCTAATAATTTAGCTACAACATCATTGATAATTTGTTTGTCAGATTCTTTGTTGTACATGTTTTCTGACTCTTCTTTGATTTTGTTACGGAAAGCTTCTTCTGAATCTACAGCTCCTTCTCCATAAACTTTATCAAATAATTCTTGATTAACTTCAGCTTTTTCAGCTTTGTTAATTTCTTTGATTGTATACGTAACGTTAGTTCCTTCTTCAGAAACTTCTGTGTTCAATTGTTGTGCAGCTTCTTCAGCAGTGTCAAAAATATCGTTAGAATTTACTTCTACAACATCACCAGCTTTTTTACCGATAAATGCAGAAGCATCTTTCAATTCTTCTAAACGGATAAATGTTGGTTTAGCTTCTTGTCCTTCTACAGCAGCTTCTACTTTCAATACAGCTTCAGCTTCAGCTTCAGTTAAAGATTTTAATGATCCAAAACGAGCAGCGAAATTATCTACATATTTTTGGATTTCGTCGTCAGCAACTTTTACTTTGTAGCTGTCAACTTCTACTTTAGATAAATCAACATCAAATTCTGGAGCTAATCCTAATTCGAAATCAAATGATAATTGATCAGCATCCCAATCAACATCTTTCATTACTGGAACTGGATTTCCTAAGATTGATAATTTTTCTGTGTTGATGTATTCAGATACACTTTTTTGTAAAATTTCGTTAACTGTATCAAAAACAACAGCTTGTTCGTATTGTTTTTTTACAAAGCTCATAGGAACTTGTCCTTTACGGAAACCTTTGATGTTAGCTGTTTTTCTGTATTGGTTTAATACATCAACTACTTTTTCTTGATAATCTGCCTTATCAACAGTTACAGTTAATACTGCGTTTAATTTGTCTGTTGTATTTTTAGTAATATTCATCTACCTTAAATTTGGAGTGCAAATGTATAAATTATTAATGATTTTTAATAGTAAAAAGTAATATTACAATCAATTCATTCACTATAAATTAACAATTCGGATGGAATCTTATCAAATACTTGATATTTTGATTTTAGATGGAATGATTGAATTGATTATTTACTACTTTTCTGAGGTGATATTTTCAACAATTAAGCCATTTGATTTTTGCTGACACAATGACATAAAAAAATCCAGAATATACGTTCTGGATTTTCAATATTTCGAAAATTTAATTTCTTATAATTCTCCGTAATTTGCGTAAGATTCGTCAAAAACAAAATCCTCCATAAATTTAGTTGTGTAATTACCCGCGATAAAATCTGGATTATCCATCAACTGTAAGTGGAAAGGAATCGTTGTTTTGATACCTTCGATATAAAATTCCCCTAACGCACGTTTCATTTTTGCTATTGCTTCTTCACGCGTTTGTGCAGTAACAATGATTTTTGCAATCATAGAATCGTAATTTGGTGGAATTGTATATCCAGCATAAACGTGTGTATCAACACGAACACCGTTACCACCAGGAATATTAATATTTGTAATTTTCCCTGGAGAAGGGCGGAAGTCGTTATAAGGATCTTCTGCATTGATACGACACTCGATAGAATGTCCTTTTGGATAATAGTTTTGACCAGAGATTGGCTCACCATCCGCTAACATAATTTGTTCACGAATTAAATCGAAACCTGTTACTTGCTCAGTAATTGGATGCTCTACTTGGATACGAGTATTCATTTCCATAAAGTAGAAATCTCCGTGTTTGTCAACTAAGAATTCAATTGTGCCAACACCTTCATAACCTATATATTCACAAGCTTTAACTGCTGCATCTCCCATACGTTGACGTAATTCGTCTGTCATGATTGGAGAAGGGGTTTCTTCTGCTAATTTTTGATTACGACGTTGAATAGAACAGTCACGTTCTGATAAGTGACAAGCTTTACCGTTTTGGTCACTTGCAACTTGAATCTCGATATGACGTGGTTCTTCGATTAATTTTTCCATATACATTCCGTCGTTACCAAAAGCTGCAGCAGCTTCTGTACGAGCAGATTCCCATGCGTGTAATAAATCTTCTTCTTTCCAAATTGCACGCATACCTTTACCACCACCACCGGCAGTAGCTTTCATCATAACTGGGTATTTAATTTCGCGCGCAACTTCTAAGGCTTGCTCATAGCTTTCTAATAAACCATCAGAACCTGGTACTACAGGAACACCAGCTTCTTTCATAGTAGCTTTCGCATTGGCTTTATCTCCCATACGCTCGATATTTTCTGCAGAAGCACCGATGAATTTGATTCCGTTAGAAGCACAGATTTTAGAAAAAGTTGAGTTTTCAGATAAAAACCCGTAACCTGGGTGAATAGCATCCGCGTCAGTAATTTCTGCAGCCGCGATGATGTTAGCCATTTTTAGGTACGAATCTTTACTTGGAGCAGGACCAATACACACAGCTTCGTCAGCGAAACGTACGTGTAATGAAGTCTCGTCTGCTTTAGAGTAAACGGCAACCGTTTTGATTCCCATTTCTTTTGCAGTACGTATAATACGCATTGCAATTTCACCTCTATTAGCGATTAATATCTTTTTAAACATAATTTTTTAGATGTAATTGATTAAGCTGGATCAACTAAGAATAATGGTTGATCGTACTCAACTGGACTAGCGTCGTCCACTAAGATTTTTACAATTTTTCCAGAAACTTCTGATTCGATTTCGTTGAATAGCTTCATTGCTTCAACAATACATAAAACTTTACCTGGAGCAATAGCATCACCTACATTAATAAAAGGTTCTTTACCTGGTCCTGCAGCACGGTAGAAAGTACCAATCATAGGAGATTTAACTGTAATTAAATTACTATTTTCTTCTTCTGTTGATGTTGTAGAGTTATTTGCTGGTGCAGCTGCTGACGCTTGAGGAGCGGCAATTGGAGCTACAGGAGCTTGTGGTACATAAATTTGTTGAGATGCAACTTGTGCAGGTACGCTTGCTAAAGTTTTGATTTTGATTTCGATGTCATCTTGTTTGATGCTTACTTCAGCAACTTCTGCTTTTGATACGAATCTAATTAAATTTTGAATGTCTTTAATGTCCATATAATGCGGTTTTTTATTTGACCTTTTATGTTTGTTTTTTATAAAACGATTTCAAAGGTATTGAAAAAAAAATAAAAAAAGCTGTTTCTTTTTAGAAACAGCTTCAAAATCTTTCGAAGATTATATTATTCAGTAACTTCTTGTACTTTCTCTAATACTACTTTACCTTTGTAGTATAATTTTCCGTCAGACCAGTGAGCTCTGTGATATAAATGTGCTTCACCTGTTGTTTTATCGATTGCTAATTGTGGAGCTTCGATTTTGTAGTGTGTTCTACGTTTATCTCTTCTTGTTGACGACTGTCTTCTCTTAGGATGTGCCATATCTAACTACTTTTTTTTCTTTATTTCTATAATTTATTTTAATAATAAAAACCAATTAAGGTTTCAAATCTTTCAATTTTGCCCAACGAGGATCAATGTCGTTATTATCGTCATCGTCATCATTGTTGTTGTCTTCATCGTAATGCTCGTATTCTTCATCTTCGTCTAATTCGTAAATGCTGTATTGGTCTAACAATTCAATCATTTCAGAATCGCTTTTGCCATTCAAGACATCGGGATGAATTCGTTTTGTTGGTACTGATAACATTGCCAATTCATAAAGAACTTGCGCAACGTTGATTTGGTATTCCTCTCTTGGAATTACCCACATTTCAAAATCAGTATCGTCAAACTCGTTTCCAAATTTAACAATTAATTCTGCATTATTTGAAATTTCTTGTTGAAACAATTCTCCAGTCAAATCACAAGGGACTGTAATGTCTCCTTTTAAGCTGATTTCTAACTCAAGCATTGTTGATTTTTTATCTAAAATAATTGTTGCAATTAAATTAGGATTGTCAAAATCTTGCTCAATTTCAAATAAATCAAAGAACGATTGTGATAATTCGAATGTAAAATCACTCTTACCAAAAGGCAAGCTTGTAAATACAATATTATAATTTTTTAACTTGTCCATACCACAAAAAGGTGTGCAAAGATAATCTAATTTATTTAAAATTAATAGCTCTTTGCAACTTATTTTAAATTTTTATTCTTTATTATCGCCTTTTTCTAATTTTAGAGGAATATGTTGCAATACATTTTTTGTTAGCTCTTGGTATTCGTTTCGATTTTTATATAATTCGATCGCTGAAAAAATAGCTTCCTTAAATGATTCTTCGTTTGCAATTCCTTTTCCTGCGATGTCGTAAGCCACACCATGATCTGGCGAAGTTCGTACAAATTTTAATCCAGCTGTATAATTAACGCCTTCATCAAAACTAATTGTTTTGAATGCCACCAATCCTTGATCGTGATACATGGCCAAAACCGCATCAAAAGCGTCTAAATTACTTGGATTGAAAAAACTATCTGCCGAATAAGGTCCAAAAACTAATTGATTTTCGTTAATGCAACGCTCGATAACTGGCGAAATAATTTCTTTTTCTTCTGATCCTAACAGACCATTGTCACCTGCATGAGGATTAAGACCTAAAACTGCAATTTTTGGTTTTTCGATGGCGTAATCTTCAATCAAACTTTTATGAATTTGTTGAATTTTTGCATAAACAGATTTTGGATTAATTTGTTTTGCAACTTCGCTAATCGGAATATGTTGCGTTACTAAACCAACTCTCAATTTTTCTGAAACTAAGAACATCAAAGGTTTTCCTCCCCAAACATCTCCTAAATATTCGGTATGACCTGGGAAATGAAATTCTTCGGACTGAATATTATCTTTATTAATTGGAGCCGTTACCAAAACATCAGTAAAACCATCTGAAACAGATTTTGCAGCCGCTTTTAATGATTGATAAGCGTGTTCACCAGCTTCTTTGGTTACTTTACCATAATGTACATCAATTTGATCTTTCCAAAGATTAACCACATTGATTTTTCCGTCTACAATTTGATTCGCATCTTGAATACCTTGAAAATTGATTCGGTCAAATTTTAAACGATCTTTTTGATACGATAATAATTTGGTTGAACCGAAAATAACAGGCGTAAAAAACTCTGTTATTTCTTTTTCTTGTAAGGTTTTTAAGATAACCTCAATTCCGATTCCGTTATAATCACCAATCGAGATGGCAACTCTAATTTTTCTATCTTTTTCAGACATAATGTTAGTTTAATATGATTGGCTGGATGGTTTGTATTTTTTTAAAAATCTTTTGTAAATTAAATCTACAATTAAACCTCCAATCCATGATGAAAAGAATAAAACTGGACAGATCGCAATTTCGTACCAAGTTGGGTGATAAGGCGTGATAAGAACGTCGCCTAATGCAACGATTAACACAATAAAACCTACAAACATCGTGTAAGCTTGTTTAGCTCTTCTTACGATAAGTGCTGTTATAACACCTCCAACTAAAGCTGCAATTCCACTAATTGCGAGCATTGATCCAAAAAATTGAACTTCGAATTTTTTTCCTTCTTGGTGCGAAAAGTATTTGATGATGTGTCTCCATTCCGGAAAAACTTTGTTGTCCCATCCCAATCTATCCGCGTTGTATATAAGACCAAATTGTATGATAGCGTAGATAACAGCTAATCCTACTATTACAGCAATTGTGTTTCTTAATACAGTTTTGTCTTTTAGCATAATATTTTATTAGTCTGCAATAGCGATTACAGAAATTTCAACATTTACGTCGCGTGGTAAACGAGCAACTTCTACACATTCGCGTGCAGGATAATTTTCGTCATTAAAATAAGAAGCATAAACTTCGTTAACTGCGTTGAAATCATTCAAATCCTTAACAAAAATTGTTGTTTTTACAACTTGGTCAATTGTTGTTCCGCCAGCTTCTAAAATTGCAATTACATTTTTCATTACTTGATGAACTTCATCTTGAATACCTGTTGTAACCAATTCATTTTTTTCTACATTGAAAGGAATTTGTCCTGATGTGTAAATAAATCCGTTGTATTTTACACCTTGTGAATAAGGTCCAATTGCTTGTGGTGCTTTTTCTGTATGAACGATTTGTTTTTTCATATTAATATTTTTTTAGTAATTAAGTCTTGATCTATCGTTGTATTTTAAATCTTGTAAGATTGATGCTTTGATTCCGATAAAGAAATCATAACTTTTATATGTTCCCATTGGTGTCCAGTTGAATGATAAGGTAAAGCTTCGTAAATCTCTTTCAAAACCAAAACGTACATAAGTTATTTCACTTTTGATGAAATCGTAAGTTGCATTTGCAGAAATTGCCCAATATGGTGTTGGCGAAATTTTACCATTCATTGCAATAGAACCTGTGCTACTTCCTTTTCGTTCTGTTCCTTTGCTATAATTATAACTTAAATTAGCTGTTAAACTCCAAGGAATAGCAAATTGCGCATAATTATCGCTGTCATAATAGAAATTTTCATCACGAACTGTTCCACGTTTTTTATAGTTCTTGGCATCGAAACGTTTTCCGCCAAATGTACTATTGTCAAATGTATAACCAGTTCCTAATGTCATATTCGAAATACGAAGATTTCCTAAGCCAAGTTCATCAATGTATTGAGCAACTTCACTTCCTTCAGCATTCATGTAACGTTGAATTTTATATGGATTAACAGTTGACGAAAATTGTACGTTTACTTTTCTATCAAACAAAGATGTCATTCCGTTAATACTGATTGGAGAAAGTTTAAATTCATCTGCAGAGAAGTTATAAGATGAACTCAAACGTAAATATTCAAATATCTTTACTTTTTTGAAACCTTTCGGGTCATTTGCATCTTTTACTTTCATCTCTAAGTTGTTCGAAATTCCAAAGTTTAATGAATTTGTCAAACCAGGAATTGATACACCATACAACATGTTTTGATATTGATTGTACCAAACTTCTTCTTGATTTTGGTTTTGATAAGCTTTGTAATATCCCCAAGATTGACTTTGGAAATCCGGCGTATAACTATAACCAATAGATGGTGTAATCACGTGCTGAATTCCTAAAATCTTAGCATCTTTATTTGGATTAAGATATAATCCATAAATATTAGTTGAAACAGAAGCATTGAAATTAAATGTTCGATATGAATTGAATCCTTTCAATGTTGTGTCCTCTATTTTTCCGTTAACAGAATTGTAATTTTTAATCAAACGATTATCACCCCAAACTTCATTATAGTCAGAAGAAAGTGTTAATGGGAAATAATTAGCAAGTGTAATACCTGTCTGCAAACCAATTTTGTGATTCGCACCCATTCGCATTTGATCTTTCCACATTTTGTCTGTAAAGATGTCTTTGTCGTTGGTGTTAACTTCATTTCCAGCTTGCATACTATACGTTAAACCAAGATTCTGAATTAAACCTTCTTTTGGCATATTTTTCTTTGCAAACGGGAAAATACGAGACATAGTCAAGTTGAAACGAGGAAATGCAATGTTAATATCTCCAGTATTGTAATTTTGAGAGTGCGACATACTCAACTGAGCTGTTAGTGGAGCATTCTCAAAGTTTTTTGTTAAGTTAATAGACGAGTTAACGTTGTTTGTAAAAACTTGTCCAGTATTAATGTATTGATTTCGTACAGATTCACGGTAATATTTCGAACTCGAAAAGTTAACATTGGCATTGAATAACCAATATGGATTTGCTTTCGGATCTTGGCTATGTGACCACATAACACCAAACATACTTTGTTTAGAAAAGGCATTAGAGCCTTCTGTAAGACCTTTGATACCAGTTAAGCGATTTTCTACATTCGCTGCAAGTCGCCCATTGTATTTGTAACGTTTTTTATAGGTAGACTCGGCTCTAGTAGCCCAACTACCTTTTGTATAGATATCTCCCGAAAGTTTTAAATCAAAATTATCTCCAAATGGAACATAAAACCCTAAATCTTCGATAAAGAAACCAAGATTTGTACGCTCACCTGGGCGAGGCATCAAAATACCTGCGGCACGTTTTGCACCCATCGCTGGGATGTAACCAAATGGCAATGCTAAGGGCGTTGGTACGTCATAAATCCACATATTGATAGGTCCGGTAATTAATGTTTTCTTACCATTTTTATCAATCATTTTTCCTTCTTTGGCGCGAAGAAAATAATCTGGTCGAGTATCTTTTCCTTCTTTAAAATAAGTATCCGTTGTAAAATCGGCACGTTTTAACAACATTACCGAATCATTGACACGCTTCGCTTTATCAGCAATGATGATTCCATCTTCTTGCGTCATGCGAATGTTATATGCAATTCCAACTTTCGTTTTGAAATTTACTTTGAAAGCATCTTGCAAAATTTCTTGTTGACCTTGTGTAAACTTAGTTTTTTCAATAATATTCCCAATAGAATCGCGCTTACCTTCGGCATATACATCACCTGTATCCCAATTTAGTTCGATATAATCTGCATCAATAGTCATATCGCCGTAAACTACATGTGCCTTACGCAAAAGGTAAGTCATACGTTTTTTACGATTATGTATTTCGTCCTCGGAATTGTGCTCTACCACAAACTCTAATTTCTCTTTTACAGGGATAATAGTATCTAATTTTACAGAATCAGAAACTATCTTAGAGTGATCTTTATCGTTATTATTTTGCTTAACTTGTCCAAAAGAAACGGTGCAAACCATAACTGGACTAAAAAATAAAATCGATTTAATTGCCTTTGTAAACAAATTGAAAAACTTATTTTTTATAAATTGCGTCAAAATTAATCAAAAAAACAAACCTATAGTATGAGTTTAAAAATGATTAACATACAAAAGTATTTATTTTTTGCGATGATGATGGTATTTTCTACATTTTCATTTGCACAAAAAAAGCAAAATTTTGTAATTGTTATTGATGCTGGTCATGGTGGACATGATGCTGGAGCAAGGGGAGTCGCTGATTATGAAAAGAATATCACGTTAGATGTTTCGAAAAGATTAGCGGAGTTAATTAAGAAAAATCACAAAGATGTTAAAGTTGTTTTAACACGTGATACAGATATTTTTTTAGAATTATGGGAACGTACACGAATTTCAAATGATAATCATGCGAATTTATTTGTCTCGATTCACTGTAATTCGGCTGATAACAAAAGCGCAACAGGAACAGAAACATTTGTAATGGGATTGAAACGATCTAACGAAACAGATGAAGTTTCTAAACGTGAAAACTCGGTTGTGTTTTTAGAGAAAGATCAAGAACGTTACGAAAAATTTAATCCAAATGATCCGGAAGCGGTTATCGCTTTTGAGATTATGAATGCAGCTTATAAAGAACAATCTATTCGTTTTGCAGATTTGGTAGAAAAAGGTTTCGTAAATCGTGATTTCAGAAAAAGTAGAGGTGTTAAACAAGCAAATTTTCACGTGTTGAGAGGAAATGCTTCTCCTTCTGTTTTGGTAGAGTTAGGATTTATTTCGAATTATGATGAAGGAACATTTTTAGCATCAGACGAAGGAAAAGATAAAACGACGACTACAATTTATGAAGCTTTTAAACAATTCAAAAAAGAATATGATCGTAGAAGTGGAGTAGAGGACGAGGACGAAAAACCTAAACCAGTTAAAAAAGTTGAAAAACCTGTAGAAGGAAAAAAATTGAAGGTAAGGGTAATGGAGTCTAAAATGAAATTTTCTTCAACTTCGCCGCAATTAAGAGGTTTAACAGATTTAGATGTAATTCAGGAAGGTGATAATTACGTGTATTATTACGGAGAAACAGATTTACAATCTCGTGCAGATGATTTGTTGCAAACGGTAAAACGTAAAGGATTTTCTGGTGCAAAAATTGTAGAATTTGAAACGAATAAAAAATTAGAAGGTGGTAAAAATTATCGTGTTCAGTTTATGACATCAAATAAAAAATATAAAGACAAAGACGAAAAATTTAATGGATTGACAAATGTGTTGCGAGTAAAAGAAGGTGGACTTCAGAAATATTATTATGGCTCTGATAAAACAATGGAATCTGCTCAAAAAACATTGAAACAAGTACAAGACAAAGGTTTTAGAAACGCCTTTATCGTTACATTTAATGGTGAAGAACCAATGTAAACGTAATATAAAATGTTTCTTTACAAATTAAATTTTATTTTTGCATAAAATCATAACAAGTGAAGTTATCTAAAGAATTAAAAATAGGAGTTGTTACCATCTTAACCTTAGTAGGTTTTTTCATGCTATTCAATTTCTTAAAAGGTCAAAATATTTTTTCATCAGGACGTTTGTTTACTGTAAAATACGAAAATGTAAGCGGATTAGCTCCTTCTAAACCTGTTTCTGTAAACGGTTTGAGAGTTGGTCAGGTGAAAGAAATTAAAATTATAGATACTGCAAAACCTATCTATTTTGAAGTCGTGATTTCTGTCGAAAAAGATATTCAATTTTCGAAAAAAACAATTGTAGAAATTTACGAACCAGGAATTATGTCTGGACCAGAAGTTAGACTTTTATTAGACTATGGACCAGATGTAGCAAAAGATGGTGATTATTTACAAGGTCGTATTGCAGGCGGAATGTTAGATGGTTTGACGAAACAATTAACGCCAACACAAGCAAAGTTAGATAGTGTTTTATTAAGTTTTAATCAAACATTAGGAAGTGTAAACAATGTTTTGGATCCGTCAACTCAACAAGATATTAAAGCAATGTTGAGAAACTTGAATCATACAATTGATTCGTTCGACAAAACAGCGCAATCGTTGACTGCAACATCAAATAGTGCAAATAATTTGATCAAAACAAACGAAAAGACATTGAACACAACGCTTAACAATGCAAGTGCTACAATGGCTTCTGCAAAAGCTACGGTTGACAAATTTGGAAAAACTGCGGATAAATTAAACGCGTTAGAATTAGATCAAGTGATTAAGAATTTTGAAAATGCGTCTAAAAACTTAAATACATTGTTAGAAGATATGAATAATGGAAAAGGTTCTTTAGGAAAATTAGCAAAAGATGAAACGCTTGCTAACGAACTTGAAGCAACAATCAAAAATATGAATGAATTGGTAACAGACTTAAAGAAAAACCCAAGTCGTTATGTGAACATCTCTGTTTTTGGTAAAAAGCAACCAGTTCAGCCATAAAATCAAAACTAAAATTTAAATACTCAAAACTCACAAAAAGACTAATAAAAAATGATGAAGTACATTCCAAATGTAATCTTTCTTCTAATTATGATAGGAAGTATTTGGTTCTTTGCGCAAAACGTAAAGAAACTTATACGTAACATCAAATTAGGGAAAGAAATAGATCGTTTCGATCATCCTGCGGAAAGGTGGAAAACGATGGCTCGTGTGGCTTTAGGACAAGGTAAAATGACTGTTCGTCCTCTTGCTGGTATTCTACATGTTTTTGTTTATGTAGGATTTGTTTTAATCAATATCGAAGTATTAGAAATTATCATCGATGGTGTATTCGGAACACACCGTATTCTAAGTTTCTTAGGAGGTTTCTATAACGGAATGATAGGGTTTTTCGAGATTTTAGCCTTTTTGGTGATGGTTTCGTGTATCATTTTCTTCTGTAGAAGAAACTTTGTAAAAGTTGGACGTTTTTGGAAACCAGAAATGAAAGGCTGGGCAAAAGACGATGCTAATTATATCCTAATTATGGAGGTTGCATTTATGTTGGCTTTATTTACAATGAATGGTGCAGATCAAGTGTTACAAAAAATGGGTGCACCTCATTATATCGAAACAGGATCTTTTCCAATTTCTTCTTGGTTAACAGCACCAATTATTAGTCAATTCAACGACATCACATTTATTACAATTATAGAAAGAGCAGCTTGGTGGTTTCATATCATCGGAATTTTCTTTTTCTTAAATTATTTGTATTATTCAAAACATTTACACATCATTTTGGCTTTTCCAAATACATGGTTTTCTAAGTTAGAACCAAAAGGAGAATTCAATAATTTACAATCTGTAACAGATGAGGTAAAAATGATGATGGATCCAAATGCAGATCCTTACGCAGCACCTGCCGAACCACAGGGAGAGCCAGAAACATTTGGAGCAAAAGATATTTTTGATTTAAACAGAGTACAATTATTGAATGCCTACACATGTACGGAGTGTGGGCGTTGTACATCTGAATGTCCAGCAAATTTGACAGGGAAAAAATTATCTCCTCGAAAAATTATGATGGATACTCGTGATCGTTTAGAAGAAGTAAGTAAAAACATCGATGCAAACGGAAGTTTTGTGGATGATGGTAAAATGCTTGTCAACGATTACATTTCACCAGAAGAATTATGGGCATGTACATCTTGTAATGCATGTACACAGGCTTGTCCAGTAAATATCGATCCGTTATCAATTATTGTTGATTTACGTCGTTATTTGGTAATGGAACAATCTGCTGCACCAAACGAGTTGAACATGATGATGACAAATGTCGAAAACAATGGAGCTCCTTGGCAATTTAACAATGCGGATAGATTGAATTGGGCAAACGATTAAAATTGTAAAATACAATTACTCATTCTCAAAGAACTATTAATTTTTGTACATAACACACAAACACAGCACACATGGAAAATTTCTTAGAGGAAAAAATTGAAAACGGAGAAAGAGTAAGTCCTATTTTACCAGAAAATGTTAAAAATTATTTAATTGACATTGATGGAACAATTTGCGATGATATTCCAAACGAAGAACCAGAACGTATGCTAACAGCAGAATTATATCCAGATGCTTTAGAAACATTAAACAAATGGTACGACGAAGGACATATTATCACATTTTTTACATCACGTACAGAAGAACATCGTGAGTACACAGAAATTTGGTTGAAAAAACATGGTTTCAAATACCATGGACTTTTAATGGGAAAACCTCGTGGAGGAAATTATCATTGGGTTGACAACCATTTAGTAAAAGCGACACGATACAATGGTAAATTTACAGATTTGGTTGAAAAAAATGTTTCGATTCAAGTTTTTGATGATGGAAAACATTAAACTAAATCCATTCAAATAACACAAAGACTACAAAAAAATATGTCAAATATTACAGTTAAAACAATGGCTCAATATATGGCCGAAGGCAAACAACCAGAAGTTTTGTTTTGGGTTGGTTGCGCCGGAAGTTTTGATGACAGAGCTAAAAAAATAACACGAGCATTCGTTAAAATTTTAAATAATATTGGCGTAGAATTCGCCGTTTTAGGAACAGAAGAATCGTGTACAGGTGATCCTGCAAAGCGTGCTGGTAACGAATTTGTTTTCCAAATGCAAGCTATGATGAATATTGAAGTTCTGAATGCTTACGAAGTGAAAAAGATCGTTACAACTTGTCCACATTGTTTCAATACGTTGAAAAATGAATATCCAAGTTTAGGTGGAGAGTATGAAGTTTTGCATCATTCTCAATATTTACAGCAGTTAATCAACGAAGGTAAATTGAAATTAGAAGGTTCTGAAACGTTCAAAGGAAGACGAATCACTTTCCACGATCCTTGTTATTTAGGTCGCGGTAACGATGTGTACGAAGCGCCTCGCGAATTAATCGAAAAATTAGATGCCGAATTAGTCGAAATGAAACGTTGCAAAACACGTGGATTATGTTGTGGTGCTGGTGGAGCGCAGATGTTCAAAGAACCAGAAAAAGGAAACAAAGACATCAATGTAGAACGTACAGAAGAGGCTTTAGAGAAAGAGCCGCACATTATCGCAACAGGTTGTCCATTTTGTAATACAATGATGACAGACGGTGTAAAACACTTCGAAAAAGAATCAACGGTTATGGTAAAAGACTTAGCTGAATTGATTATGGAAGCGAAAGATTTATAATCGAATTTATAAAAATAATATAAAAAAGCCATCTCTTTGAGATGGCTTTTTTATGTAAAAATTTTAGCTTTCTAACATCTAACATCTAACATCTAACATCTAACATCTAACATCTAACATCTAACATCTAACATCTAAAATTTCCGTATCTTTGAAACACAAATTTTAAACAAAGAGAAAATGAATTTAGCAGACGATTCAAGAATTTGGATTTTTCAAGCCAATCGTAAATTCTCAACAGAAGAAAAGCAAGCTATTACAGCTAAACTAAATACTTTTATAGCGGATTGGAATGCGCATGGCGCTGAACTTTTAGCTGATTTTGATTTACCTTATGATCAATTTATTGTAGTTGGTGTAGACGAAAATCAAGCGACAGCAAGTGGTTGTTCTATCGATAAATTAACGAAAATCGTACGCGAAATTGATGCAGATTATTCGTTCGATTTATTGAACAGAATGTTAGTTTCGTATGAAAATGAACAGGAAGTTTTTATCGAAAAATTACCAACATTCAAACAAAAAGTAAAAGAAGGAGAAATCAAAAATGTAAAAGTTTTCAATAATGGAATTTCTTCTTTGAATGATTTTAAGCAAAATTGGTTATTACCGATTGAAGAAAGTTGGGCGAAAACATTATTAAATTAAACGCTTAAAATCCAAAAAATATTAAAGCCGAGTTTAGAAATAAGCTCGGTTTTATTTTTGATAAAATATTGTTTAAAAAACACTATTTTTACGTAATAATAAATTAAAAATACTATGAAAAACAAAGGATGTCTTATTGGCGGAGTGATTCTTTTACTTCTTGCAGGAATCGTTTTCTGGGGAATTGGAGTTTCGAATACGATCAAAACAACAGACCAAGGTGTGCAAAAACAATGGTCGAATGTAGAAAATACATATCAAAAACGTTCAGATTTAGTTCCAAATTTAGTGAACACGGTAAAAGGTGCTGCGAATATGGAAAAAGAAACGTTAACAGCTGTGATTGATGCACGTGCAAAAGCGACTTCTAATCAAATTAAAATTGATGATCCAAGTCAATTAACAGATGCAAATATTGCGAAATTTCAACAAGCTCAAGATCAATTAGGATCTACATTAAGCCGCTTATTGGTTTCTGTTGAAAAATATCCAGATATTAAATTCAATCAAAACTTTACTTCTTTACAAGCAGAATTATCTTCTATCGAACAAGAAGTTTTATTTGAAAGAAAAAAATACAACGATGCTGCAGAGAAATTTAACAACATGATTGTAACTTTCCCTAACAGCTTAATCGCTGGTTTTACAGGTGCTACGAAAAAAGGTTATTTCAAAGCTGCTGCAGGATCTGAGAATGCTCCTAAAGTAGAATTCTAATCATTATGGGAAATAAGAAACATAAATTTCTTTCCTCTAATGATGAAAAAAAAATAATCGAAGCCATCCAAAAAGCGGAGAAAAATACAAGTGGGGAAATTCGAGTTCATATTGAATTCGAATCTTCTCCCAATCATTTTGACAAAGCTTTAGAAGTTTTCGAGCAATTGGAAATGCACAAAACCAAAGATAGAAATGGTGTGTTGTTTCATGTTTCACCAACCGATCATAACTTTACAATTATTGGTGATAAAGGAATTGATCAAGTGACACCAGATGATTTTTGGGATGATATAAAAGAAGAGGTCATCAAGCATTTCAAAAAAGAACATTATGTAAAAGGGCTTTGTGAAGGAATAAAAAAAACAGGCAAAGCACTTAAAAAATATTTTCCTTATCAAGAGGATGATACAAACGAATTACCAGATGAAATTAGCTACAGTTAAATACTTTTTTCTAACTTTTTTTCTTTCAATTTTAACCGTTTTTGGGCAGACACCGGATGAATTGGTGAAGATGGAACATCCGCCTAAAAAGCTTGTGCAAGATTATGCACATGTTTTTGATGCAATGCAATTGGATGAATTAGAACGAAAATTAGTAGCCTATGATGATTCAACATCTACTCAAATTTTGGTATTAACAGTGAAGTCTCTAGATGGTTATCCGTTAGAAATGTTTGCAAATGATATTGGTGAAAAATGGAAAGTTGGTACACAAGGAAAAGATAATGGAGTTGTAATTGTTTTAAGTGAACAAGATCGTAAGATTACGATTAGAACAGGTTATGGAGCTCAAATTTATTTACCGCCAAGTGTCAACAAATCGATTATTGACAATGTTATTATTCCGTATTTCAAACAAGGTGATTATGCTGGTGGAATAAATGCTGGAGTCAATTCTATTTTTCAAGCTTTTGCAGGAAAATATAAGCAAGACAAACCAAAATCGCAAGAACCAGAAATGGATTGGCTTGCATTGATTTTTGCCATAGGATTTTTCATTTTTATCTTTATTATTATTTCGAAAGGTAAAGGAGGAAATAATGGAGGAAATGGTGGCAGACGAAGAAGTTTGTTAGATGATATTATCATTATGAACACAGGAAGTTCTGTTTTCGGTGGCGGAGGTTTCGGCTCAGGAGGTAGTTCTTGGGGTGGATCATCTGGTGGCGGAGGCGGCTTTGGTGGTTTCGGAGGCGGAAGCTTCGGAGGCGGAGGAGCATCTGGTAGTTGGTAGAAATACTATTTTGATTAATGAATTTTAAAATTGTCACAAATATTGAAACTGATATTTTTTATTTAATTATTAATGAATTAGTAAAAGATAAATGGAAAATTATTTGTGAATATGATGATGAAATTTTTGATAAATCAATTGATTTCGACTTTTACAAATTAGCTAAAAATGAAAAAATAATTTTGTTTGCTTGGGACAACTGGTTTGAAGGAGAGATAAAAGCTGAAATTGAAATTCTAAAAGAGTTAGCTGTTCAATATAAGTTTGATTTAAACTTTAATGAAGCAAATTTTCTTCAAGATGAATATATTACAGAAAGAATGAAAAATCTTTTAAAATTTCACGAATAAACCCAAAAATCCGAACGAAACCGTTCGGATTTTTTTATGACTGAACATTATTCGTTAAATTCGTTTTCTAAATCAGTTTATGGAACTTCTCAATCATATTTACACCAATCAACGCAGCAATACAAACGATACGTCGGATGCGAGATCAGAATATCAGCGTGATTATGATCGTATTATTTTTTCGTCTGCCTTTCGTCGTTTGCAGAACAAAACGCAAGTTTTTCCTTTGCCAGGAAGTGTATTTGTCCACAATCGATTGACGCATTCGTTAGAGGTTTCGTCTGTTGGACGCTCGATGGGAAATTTGGTAGGAAAGTTTATTTCCGAAAATTATAAATTAACAAAAGAATCACAAGAATTTTATAAATATAGTATTCACGATGTTATTTCAGCGGCATGTTTGTGTCACGATATCGGAAATCCAGCTTTTGGACATTCGGGCGAAGATGCAATTGCTTCTTATTTTGATCGCCATGAAACAGATTTGAAACAATATTTTACTGAAGCCGAATGGGCTGATTTAATCAATTTTGAAGGAAACGCAAATGCAATTCGAATTTTAACACAACAACAAAACGGAAAATCGGAAGGTGGTTTACGTTTGACGTATTCAACATTGGCTGCGATTGCAAAATATCCATGTGAATCGGTTGCAAAAGATAAAAATCAATTGCATCGTAAGAAATTTGGATTTTTTCAGGCGCAAAAGGAAGCTTTCCGAACAATTGCTGAAAAAACGAATATGATTTTGGAACAAGATTCACCAATTATTTACAAGCGACATCCGTTTGTGTGGTTGGTAGAGGCGGCTGACGATATTTGTTATTCGATTATCGATGTCGAAGATTCGCAACGTTTAGGAATTATTGATCATGATAAATGCCGAAAATTATTTTTGAATTTAGTTGAATCTTTAGATCCATCTCAAATTGATAAAACAAAAAATACACTAAAATCTATTTCAGATAAAAATGATCGAATTGCGTATTTACGTGCAAAATCAATTAATTTATTGACTCAAAAATCAGTTGAGGTTTACCAAAATAATTTTGATCAAATTGTAAAAGGAGAATTTAAAACGGCGTTATTAGATGTGATTAAAAATGAAACGGAACAAGTAACGAAACGAGTTTTAGACGAAATTCAACGTTTCTCGATTGAAAATATTTATAATCATCGTTCTGTTCTCGAAATTGAAAATGCAGGTTATAATGTAATGTCAGAATTGCTTTCGCAATTTATTCCTCCAATTTTAAAAGATGAAAAAGAACGCAAAACGTTTGAGAAAAAAGCCTTGCGTTTAGTTCCTGCTCAGTTTTTATATGAGAAAGGAACAAAGTATCAAAAGGTAATGGGAATTTTGGATTATGTTTCGGGAATGACTGATAATTACGCAACAGAATTATATCGTCGTATCAAAGGAATCGAAATTGGAATGACGATTTAAGTACGAAGTTAGAAATACGAAGCTCGAATTTAGAGAAATTGTCATGCTGAACTCGTTTCAGTATCTCATCAAAAATTAGCGAATTTGTTATTCCGACGAATGGAGGAATCTATAGATTCTTCATTTCGCTGAAGCTATATTCAGAATGACAAAAAATAATGAATTCTACGTTTCGTAAACTAGATAACTAATTTCTAGTCTCGAATAACGAATAACTAAATAACATCACACAATAATGAAAAATGTAACAATACGAGAAGCAAGAAAAGAAGATTGTCCTCGAATTTTAGAGTTAATTCACGAATTAGCTTTATACGAAAAAGCACCAGACGAAGTAACGGTAACCTTAGAAGAAATGGAAGAATGCGGGTTTGGAGATAAACCAGTTTGGGGTTCTTTGGTTGCAGAAGTGGACGGAAATGTGGAAGGAATTGCGTTGCATTACGATCGTTATTCGACTTGGAAAGGACGCAGATTATATTTGGAGGATTTGATTGTAACCGAAAAAATGCGCGGTTCTGGAATTGGTAAATTATTATTGGATGAATTAATTGTTTATGGAAAAGCGAATAATTACCACGGAATGGTTTGGCAAGTTCTGGATTGGAATGAACCTGCAATTAATTTCTATAAAAAATATAACGCAGATTTTGATCCAGAATGGATTAATGTTTCGGTGAATTTTTAATAACAAAAAACTCCAACTTGATGAAAAGTTGGAGTTTATATTTTTGCTTAACGCTATTTCATAAAACTTTCATACCATTTCCATAAAATAATTCCTGTACAAACCGAAACATTAAGCGAATGTTTTGTTCCTGATTGTGGAATTTCGATACACGTATCACATTGATCAATGATTGATTGTTGCACACCATCAACCTCATTTCCCATCACAATTGCATATTTCTGAGATTGGTCAACTTCAAATTCATTTAACAAAACAGAACCTTCCGTTTGTTCAATCGTTACAATTTGATAACCATCTTCTTTTAATTTAGCAACCAATTCATTCGAATCTTTCACATATTCCCAATCAACAGAATTTTCTGCACCAATGGCCGTTTTATGAATTTCTTTATGAGGTGGAGTTGCTGTAATTCCACACAAATAAATTTTATCAATTAAAAATGCATCCGAAGTTCTAAAAACTGCACCAACATTGTGCATACTTCTCACATTATCCAACACCACAACAATCGGGTGTTTTTCAATAGCTTTATATTCTTCCGCAGAAACGCGACCTAATTCGTCTAATTTTAGTTTTCTCATCACTTCGTTTTTAACTAACTTAGCTGTTCAAAATTTATAATAATTTGACAAAAGTAGTAAAGAATAAGGAAACTCCTCTAATGAAACAATATAACACCATCAAGGCGAAATATCCTGATGCAATGTTGTTGTTCCGTGTGGGAGATTTTTACGAAACATTTGGAGAAGATGCTGTGCGAGCTTCTCGCATTTTAGATATAGTTTTAACAAAACGCGCCAATGGTTCTGATAATAGTGCTTTGGCAGGGTTTCCTCATCATAGTTTGAATACTTATTTACCGAAATTGGTGAAAGCCGGTTTACGCGTTGCAATTTGTGATCAGCTCGAAGATCCAAAGATGGTAAAAGGTATCGTAAAACGTGGTGTTACAGAATTGGTAACGCCTGGTGTTGCGTTGCAAGATGAGGTTTTATCGTCAAAATCGAATAACTTTTTGATGGCTGTTCATCAAGGTGATAAAGCTTTTGGAATTGCGTTGTTAGATGTTTCGACAGGAGAATTTTTGGTTTCGGAAGGACAAGAAGATCAAGTAGCGAAAATTATTCAATCGTTTCGACCAAGTGAAGTGATTTACCAAAAACGTGTTAAATATAATTTTTCTGATGTCAAAAGTAAATTTTTGTTGGATGATTGGGCTTTTCAATATGATTTTGCAGTTGATAAATTAACCAATCTTTTTAAAACTAAGAATCTAAAAGGTTTTGGAATTGAGGATTTAAAAGATGGAATCATTTCTGCGGGTGCAATTTTAGCTTATTTGGATGACACACATCACTTCGAAATTCAGCATCTAACATCTATTCAGCGTCTTAATCAAGATAGTTTTGTGTGGATGGATCCATTTACGATTCGCAATCTCGAATTGGTTTATTCTCCACATCCAAAAGGTGTTACGTTATTAAATGTTTTAGACGATACCAAAACTCCGATGGGAGCACGTTTGTTGAATCGTTGGATGGTAATGGTGTTGAAAGATTTGAAATCAATTCAACGTCGTCAAAATATTGTCGAATACTTCTACAAATTTGGAGATTTACGTTACGATTTGCGAGAAAAATTAGGTCAATTAACCGATTTAGAACGTTTGGCTGGAAAAGTTTCGACAGGTAAAATTACACCTCGTCAATTGCAACAATTAGCACAAAGTTTGAAAATTTCGGAAGAAATAAAAGAAGTTGCTGAACAATCGAATATCAAAGAAGTTGCAGATTTATTTTCTCGAATCGAACCAATTGATCATTTAACACAAAAGATTTTTGATACACTTTCTAACGAGCCTCCGCATCAAATTGTAAAAGGAAATGTAATTAGAGAAGGTGTTTCAGAAGAATTGGATCGATTACGAAAAATTCAGTTTTCTGGAAAAGATTATTTGGATCAAATGTGTCAACGCGAAACAGAACGAACTGGAATTTCGTCCTTGAAAATTGCATTCAATAATGTGTTTGGTTATTATATTGAAGTTCGAAATACGCACAAAGATAAAGTGCCAGAAGAATGGATTCGTAAGCAAACTTTGGTGAATGCAGAGCGTTATATTACCGAAGAATTAAAAGAGTACGAAACACAAATTCTTGGTGCAGAAGAAAAAATTCTTGCTATAGAAAATCAATTATTTATTGAATTGTTACAAGAAATTATCACTAAACTTTTACCGATTCAACAAACGGCAAAAGCAATTGCATTTTTGGATGTTTTGTCAACTTTTGCAGAAATAGCAGAGAAAAATAATTACACAAAACCTTCTCTTAATGATGGTTTTGAACTAAATATAAAAGAAGGTCGTCATGCTGTGATTGAGCAACAATTACCAATTGGTGAACAATATGTGTCGAATAATGTTGAGTTAAATTCGGATCATCAGCAAATTATTATGATTACTGGACCAAATATGTCTGGTAAATCGGCGCTTTTACGTCAAACTGCTTTGATTGTTTTGATGGCGCAAATGGGAAGTTTTGTTCCAGCTCAAGCTGCAGATTTAGGAATCATTGATAAAGTTTTTACTCGAGTTGGTGCTTCAGATAATATTTCATCAGGTGAATCGACATTTATGGTCGAAATGAATGAGACAGCAAGTATCTTAAATAACATTTCGGAACGAAGTTTGATTTTATTGGATGAAATTGGTCGAGGAACTTCGACTTACGATGGAATTTCGATTGCATGGGCAATTGCAGAATTTTTACATCAAAGTGCCTTGAAACCAAAAACATTGTTTGCAACGCATTATCATGAATTGAATGAAATGTCAAAATCGATGGAACGTATCAAAAACTTTAATGTTAGTATCAAAGAAACAAAAGATACAATATTATTTTTGAGAAAATTAGTTCCAGGAGGAAGTGAGCACAGTTTTGGTATACATGTTGCTAAAATGGCTGGGATGCCAAAACGAGTGGTGGACAGAGCAAATGATGTGTTGAAAGTTTTGGAAGCGACGAAAACAGATGAAGGAATCTCGAACAAAACGGAGAAAATAACGCAAGACAATATGCAATTAAGTTTCTTTCAGTTAGATGATCCAATTTTAGATTCTATAAGAGAAGAAATTCTGAACACAGATATCAATACGTTAACACCTGTTGAAGCATTGATGAAATTGAACGAAATCAAAAAGAAACTTGGTAAATAAACTTAAAAATATGAAGAAAATAATTTTAACCGTAGCAGGAGCTTTAGTATTAGCTTCTTGTGCTACAAACCCTGTTACCGGACGTAAATCGTTGTCATTAGTTTCTAATGCAGATTTATTTCCGACAGCTTACAACCAATATTCTCAGGTTCTTAAACAAGGGAAAGTAATTACAGGTACTGCCGATGCTAAAATGGTGCAAACAGTAGGGGAACGTTTAAAATATGCCGCTGAAAAATATTATCAAGAAAAGGGAATATCTTCTCAATTACAAGGTTACCAATGGCAATTTACGTTGTTAAATGCAAACGAAGTAAATGCATGGTGTATGCCTGGAGGTAAAGTTGCTGTTTATTCAGGAATTTTACCTGTTACCAAAGATGCAACGGGATTGGCTGTTGTTTTAGGTCACGAAATTGGTCACGCTTTGGCTGGTCATAGTGCGGAGCAAGCTTCTCAGCAAATGGCCGCACAAGGTTTAGGACAAATAGTTGGTGGATCCATTGGAAATGCAGAATATGCAAAAGTTTTTGAACAATTATATCCTGTAGGTGCACAAGTTGGTTTACTAAACTATTCTCGTAAAATGGAATTAGATGCTGATGTTACAGGATTGTATTTAATGGCGATGGCGGGTTATGATCCTTCTCAAGCAATTCCTTTTTGGGAACGTATGGCGGCGAAAAGTGGAAATGCAGGAGTTTCAGAATTCTTGAGTACTCACCCTTCGGATGCGACGCGTATGGCTAAAATAAAGGAAGCCTTACCAACTGCTTTAGCATATTACAATGCAAGTCCGTATAAAGGAAAATAGAATAGTTTTTATTCATTTGTAAAATATAAGCGAGTTAATTTGATAAATTGATTCGCTTTTTTTATATTTAGTATTCAAAACCACAATTAAAATTAAAATGATTAACAATTTTAGAATCAATTCGTTTTTTGAATATAAGAAAGCGTATAAAAAAAGTGTCGAGGAGCCTGAAAAATTTTGGGATAAAATTGCTGGAAACTTCGTTTGGCAAAAGAAATGGGACAAAACACTTGAATATAATTTTGAACAAGCAGATTTTAAATGGTTTCAAGGTGGACAACTAAATATTACCGAAAATGTTTTGGATCGTCATTTGGAAAAAAATGGAAACAAAACAGCTTTAATTTGGGAACCAAATAATCCTTTAGAGGAATCTAGAATTATTACATATCGTCAATTGCATTCAAAAGTTTGCCAATTTGCGAATGTCTTAAAAAATAATGGCGTACAAAAAGGAGATCGTGTGTGTATTTATATGCCAATGATTCCAGAATTAGCCATCGCGATGTTAGCTTGTGCTCGTATTGGCGCGGTACATTCTATTGTTTTTGCAGGATTTTCTTCTGCTGCAATTGCCTCTCGTATCAACGATGCGCAATGTAAGGTTTTGGTGACAGCAAACGAAGTTTTTCGTGGAACGAAATCAATTAACTTAAAAGCAATTTGTGATGAAGCCTTAAAAGATTGTGCTTCTATTCAGTCGTGTATTGTTTATCGACGTGCTATCGAGCCTACTTCTATGGTTGGTGGACGTGATAAATTTTGGATTGATGAAATGCATAAGGTAGACGATAATTGTCCTGCGGAAATTATGGATGCCGAAGATTCTTTGTTTATTTTGTATACTTCTGGTTCTACAGGAAAACCAAAAGGAATGGTGCATACATGTGGTGGATATATGGTGGAAACGGCTTATTCGTTCGATAATATTTTTCAAATGGAGCACAACGATATTTATTGGTGTACAGCAGATATCGGTTGGATTACAGGACATAGTTACATTATTTATGGACCTTTGGCTTGTGGAGCAACTTCAGTAATGTTCGAAGGAATTCCAAGTTTTCCTGATTTTGGACGTTTTTGGGAAATTGTCGAAAAATTAAAAGTGACACATTTCTATACAGCTCCAACAGCAATTCGTTCGTTAGCTCGTGAATCGTTAGACTATGTCGAGAAATATGATTTATCAAGTCTTAAAGTTTTAGGATCAGTTGGTGAACCAATTAACGAGGAAGCTTGGCACTGGTTTAATGATTATATTGGAAAAGGAAATTGTCCAATTGTAGATACATGGTGGCAAACAGAAACGGGATCTATTTTGATTTCGCCATTAGCAGGAATTACGCCACTTCGTCCAACGTTTGCAACATTACCGCTTCCAGGAATTCAGCCAGTTTTAATGGATGAACATGGAAAAGAAGTAGAAGCAGTAAATGAAAAAGCAGAAGGACGTTTAGCAATTAAATTTCCTTGGCCATCTATGGCTCGTACTATTTATGGTAATCATAAACGCTATGTAGAAACCTATTTTTCAACATTTCCGGGATATTATTTTACAGGAGATGGAGCGTATCGTGATGTAATGGAAAATTATCGAATTACAGGACGTGTAGATGATGTAGTGATTGTTTCTGGACACAATTTAGGAACTGCACCAATAGAAAATGCGATAAATGAACACGAAGTTGTAGCAGAAAGCGCGGTTGTTGGTTATCCTCATGATATCAAAGGAAATGCATTGTATGCTTATGTGATTTTGCAAGATGGAGTACAAGGTTCACCAGAACTTGAAGCAGAAATAAAAAATGGAGTTTCTAAATTAATTGGAGCAATTGCAAAGCCAGATAAAATACAGTTTGTTTCAGGTTTACCAAAAACGCGAAGCGGAAAAATTATGCGTCGTATTTTAAGAAAAATAGCAAGCAACGAAACTGATTTTGGCGATACATCAACATTATTAGATCCAGATGTTGTAACTGTTATTCAGAAAGGAAAAGTTTAAAGTAAGGCTGAGGTTAAGATTTAGTCTAAGCTTATCAAAATAATTTTCAAAACAAAAAGCATTACCCAAAAATTAATGCTTTTTTGGTTTGATTATTTTGGATAAATTTTCTCTTCTAAATTTCCTTTATATAGCCGATATTCAATGCATTTTTTGTAATTTTGTTGACTTTTTAAAGGTATGATAAAAATTTCACCAGTTTTAGAATCGTATTTAGATCATCATGTGGATCAAGAACCTGAAATCTTGAGCCGTTTACGTGTTGAAACTTATCAATGTACAACGCAGCCACACATGATTTCGGGAGAATATCAAGGTCGTTTGTTAAGTATTTTGTCAAAGATTTTAGCCCCAAAAACTATTTTAGAGTTAGGAACTTTTACAGGTTACGCAACATTGTGTTTGGCAGAAGGTTTGATTGCTGATGGAAAAATCATAACGATGGATAAAAATGATGAGTTAGAATATCTTTGCAGAAAGTATTTTGATGAATCAGAATTTGCCTCAAAAATTGATTTCAGAATCAATGATGCGCGCGAAGAATTGAACACAATTGAAAAAGATTCTGTAGATTTAGCTTTTATTGATGCCGATAAAGAGAGTTACCCTTATTATTTCGAGAAGGTTTTGGAACTTCTTCGTCCCGGAGGAGCAATGTTAGTTGACAATGTGTTGTGGTACGGAAAAGTGATGATGGAGGAGGAAGATAAAAAAGATCCTTCGACAAAAATCTTGAAAGAATTTAATGATATGGTAACGAAAGATGAACGTGTAGAATCGATCATTTTACCGATTCGTGATGGAATTACGTTAATTCGAAAAAAATAATGAAGTACGCCATTTGTCAAGTAAGTGTTGCGCCATTGCGCTCTGAAGCAAGAGATTCATCAGAAATGGTGAGTCAGGTTTTATTTGGAGAAAAGTTGATTATTTTAGAAGAATTAGAAAAATGGACGAAAGTTCAGTTAGCTTTTGATGGTTATGAAGGTTGGCTTGATCCAAAACAAATTGTAGAAATTTCGGAAGAAGAATATAATAAAGATTCGATCGAGAAATTTGCAATTAATCCGTATAATCATGCGATGGAAAATGGCTTGCCAATGACATTGACAATTGGAGCTGAGGTTCGTACTTTGAATGAAAGTAAAATCAAAATTGGTCCAAAATGTTTTGAATATTTTGGCGTATATACTTCTGGTAAAAAATCAAAAGATCAGTTGGTTGAAATAGCAAAAGCTTACTTAAATGTACCTTATTTGTGGGGTGGTAAATCATCTTTTGGAATAGATTGTTCAGGATTAACACAACAAGTGTACAAAATTGGGGGATATAAAATACCACGAGATGCTTATCAACAAGCAGAAATGGGCGAAGTGTTAAGTTTTGTAGAAGAAGCAGAACCTGGTGATTTAGCATTTTTTGATAATGCAGAAGGTCGTATAATACATGTAGGAATTATGTGTGGTAACGGAAAAGTTTTACATGCACATGGTAAAGTTCGTATTGATCCTATTGATACCAATGGAATTTTCAATACCGATTCTCAAAAATATTCGCATAAACTGCGATGCATTCGAAAATTAATTCCTTAATAATAGAGCAAAAATCATTTCGAAAGAAATGATTTTTTTGTTTTAATTGAAATCAAATCTAAATAGGATATAATCAAGTATTAAACTATTTTTTAATTGGATTTAGCTGTAACTTTAGTAAACACTAATCGATTGAAATAATGTCTATAAAAATTCCTGAAAATTTAAAAGGATTATCTGATTCTGAAGTCAAAAAAGCTCAACAACAATACGGAGATAATGCAATAAAGGGTGAACAGAATTCTGCTTGGTATAGTTTATTATTTGATATTATAAAAGAACCAATGACGCTAATTTTGATTGCTGTATCAATTATTTATGTGTTGGTTGGTGATTTGGGTGAAGCTGCATTTATGTTTGTGGCTATTGTTGCTGTGACAGGAATTTCATTTTACCAAGATTCTCGTAATCAAAAAGCTCTGCAAGAGTTAGAAAAGTTGAACGAACCTTTGAGTTCAGTTATTCGTAATGGACAATTAGTTGAGATTCCAACACACGAAATTACAATTGGTGATTTGTGTGTGACGGAAGAAGGAAAGATGATTAATGCTGATGGAAATATTGTTCATAGCAATGATTTTTCGGTGAATGAATCTGCTTTAACAGGCGAAAGTATGTCAGTTTTTAAAGATATAGATCATTCAGAAATTTACAGTGGAACTTTGACAGTTTCTGGTTTGGCTATTTTTGAAGTGACAGCCATTGGAGCAGAAACGAAGTTGGGAAAAATAGGAATGTCAATTTTATCTATAAAAGAAGAAAAATCGCCTTTGCAATTGCAGATAGAAAAATTTGTGAAAGGAATGGCAATCATTGGAATTATTGTTTTTGCAATGGTTTGCGGATTCAATTATTTTCAAACAAAAGACATTGTAAGTAGTTTATTAAACGGTTTGACTTTGGCAATGTCTATTTTACCCGAAGAAATACCAGTTGCATTTACTACATTTATGGCATTGGGTTCATGGAAATTATTACGCGAAGGAATTATTGTAAAAAAGAGTAGTGTTGTCGAAACTTTAGGAAGCACAACTGTTATTTGTAGTGATAAAACAGGCACAATTACCGAAAATTCGATGAAATTGAATGCAATTTATGATGCAAAAATGTGTACGGTTTTTGATGAAAATCAATTCAATGATGTTGAAATTTCTGAGATTATACAATATGCGATGTGGAGTAGTGAACCTGTTCCATTCGATCCAATGGAAAAAACGTTACACCGAGTTTACGAACAAACACAGGTTGATGAGCGCAATCAATATCAAATGTTTTTCGAATATCCTTTATCTGGAAAACCTCCGATGATGACGCATTGTTTTAAAAATAAAGATAATCAACGAATAATTGCGGCAAAAGGTGCTCCAGAAGCTATTTTACAAGTTTCGAATCTTTCTGATCAACAAAAAGATCATTTACGAAACGTCATTCGCGATTTTGGAACAAAAGGTTTCCGACTTTTGGGTGTTGCAAAATCTACTTTTAATTCAAACGATTTTCCAAAACAACAACAAGATTTACCTTTTGAATTGTTAGGTTTTGTTGTCTTTTATGATCCGCCTAAAAAGGGAATAAATGAGGTTTTCGAGAAAATATATAATGCCGGAATAAAAGTAAAAGTAATTACAGGCGATAATGCCGAAACTACGATGAGTATTGCGAATCAGGCAGGAATTATTCATGCTGAAGATAGTATTACAGGAAGTGAAATTACACAACTTTCTGAAAAAGAATTATTAAAAGCAGCCGACGAAAAAGTCTTATTTGCACGAATGTTTCCCGAAGCAAAATTAGCCGTCGTGAAAGCTTTGAAAGAGGATGGAGAAGTAGTTGCAATGTTGGGCGACGGAGTAAACGATGGACCAGCATTGAAAGCCGCACACATTGGTGTTGCAATGGGCGAAAAAGGAACTGAAATAGCCAAACAAGCTGCGCAATTAATTTTAACAAATGATGATTTAGGAAAATTAGTTATCGGAATAGCTGCTGGAAGACGCATTTATACGAATCTTAAAAAAGCTGTTCAATACATTATCTCGATTCATATTCCAATTATATTAATTGTTTCATTGCCGTTGTTTTTAGGTTGGGCTTTTCCGCAAATTTTCACACCGGTTCATGTTATTTTCTTAGAATTGGTAATGGGACCAACCTGTTCTATTGTGTATGAAAACGAGCCTTTAGAGAAAAATTCTATGAACGAAAAACCTCGTCCTATGACGGAAACTTTTCTGAATTGGAAAGAACTTTCAACAAGTATTATTCAAGGAATTATCATCACATTAGGATTGCTTTTTGTTTATCAATACACTTATCAGTTAGGCGGAAATGAAGAGAAAACCCGAGCAATGGTTTTTACAACGTTGATTTTCTCAAATGTTTGGTTAAGTTTAACGAATAGATCGTTTTATTATAGCTTGTGGTCAAGTTTTAAAAATAAAAATAATTTAATGGTTGGCGTTACAATTCTTACATTGCTTATACTTTTTGCAATACTGTATATAAAGCCAATTTCTTTATTTTTTAAAGTTTCTTCGTTGAATCTAAAAGAATTAGGAATGGCGATGCTTGTAGCAATGTTATCTGTATTGTGGTTTGAAGTTTATAAATGGATTAAACGTAGGAGAAAAAATTGAGTAAAATGGTAATATTTAGGTTTATTGATTCGTTATAACGAATCAATAAACTCAACTGTTTTTGCCAAAGTCGGCGTCCTATTCTCTTTGTAAGGTGTATGTTTTGCATCAGGAACAAGATAACTTTCTTTTCCTCCTTTTACATTGTTGATAATTCCATTTACTTGCTCAATCGAACCATATTCATCATCAATTCCTTGAATAACCAAAGTTGGACATTCGATGTTTTGCAATTCTTTTCGAATATCAAAATCAATAAAATCTGGGCGTAACCAAGTTTCTGTCCACATCTCAAAAACTTTCTGCGTTTTATCGCCATGATATTTTGTCAAACGTTCTTTCAAATTAGTTTCTGCATATGCAATTTTTGCATCTCTGATTCCTTGTAAAGAAATTTCTTCTACAATAATGTGCGAACCAACTACAACAATTCCTTTTAAATTTTGATGATATTTCGAAGCATAAAGTAACGCAATCGATCCGCCATCGCTATGTCCAAATAAAATAATGTCTTTGAAGTTGAAATATTGAACCAAATCATTTAGAAAATCTGCTTCATCATGCATGTAAGTCAATTCGCGACGATCAATGGTAAAAGGCGACGATTTTCCATAACCTTTTCTATCGTAGATGAATAAATTACAATTTGTTTTTTCGGCAACTTCTTTTGGGAAATCTCTCCAAAGTTGGGTGCAACCTAAGGAATCGTGTAAAAAAATAAGTGTTGGATTTTCTGGATTTATTTCGTGGTGAACATAATGAATATTGGCGTTGTTGATTTCTAAACTATTTTCTATTTCCATTTTATGTAGTGATTTTTTCGAAAGCTAAAGATAACAAAAATGCCTCGATTTTATTTATTCGAGGCATTTATATCATGATGATTAAAAATTATTATTTAATAAAATCTGTAATAATTTCTAAGGTTTTTGCTTTTGCAGTTTCTAAATCGTCGTTCAATAAAATGATATCAAACTCTTTAGCTTTTTCCATTTCAATTCCTGCTTTATCAATACGTTGTTTCAATTTATCTTCGCTTTCTGTGTTGCGAGAAATTAAACGTTCTTTCAATATTTCCAAAGATGGAGGATTTACAAATACTGTTAAACATTGATCTCCGTACAATTTTTTGATATTCAATGCACCAATAACATCAATATCAAAAATAACAGAATTACCTTCTGATGTAATGCGATCAACTTCTGATTTTAAAGTTCCATAAAAATTATCGCGGTAGACTTCTTCGTGTTCTACGAATTCGTCGTTTGCAATTTTTGCTTTAAATTCTTCTGGTGTTAAGAAATAATAGTCTTCTCCGTGAGTTTCACCTTCGCGTTTATCTCTAGTTGTACAAGAAATAGAAAATTTGATATTCTCCAATTGTTCTAAAGCGTAACGAACCAAAGTTGTTTTTCCTGCGCCTGATGGAGCTGAAAAGACGATTAATTTTCCTTTTTTCATTATAAAATGTTTAACGATTGTTCTTTAATTTTTTCTAATTCATCTTTCATCTGAACAACAATTTTTTGCATTTCAGAATGATTTGATTTTGAACCTAATGTATTGATTTCACGACCAATTTCTTGCGAAATAAATCCAAGTTTTTTTCCATTAGATTCAGTTCCAGCTAATTCTTTCAAGAAATATTCGCAATGATTTTTTAGACGAACTTTTTCTTCCGTAATGTCCAATTTTTCCAAATAGAAAATTAATTCTTGCTCAAAACGATTTTGATCAATATCAACTTTTACTTCTTCTAAACGTTTATTGAAACGTTCTTTGATTGTCTCAATTCGTTCTTTTTCAAAAGGCACAACTTGTGTTAAAAGCTCAAGAATATTATTCAAGTTTAAAGTCAAATATTTCTCTAAAACTTTTCCTTCGTCTAATCTAAATTGATTTAAAGCGTCAATTGCGTCAATAATTGTTGAACGAATTTGATTCCATTCGTCTTCACCCAAATCGTCTTGCGTGTACGAAATAACGTCTGGAAGGCGCATTACTACAGGTAACAATTCACCATCAGTCACATTTGGCGTGATTGATTTGAATTCTGCCATATAACTTTTGATTAATTCAGCATTTATATTTTGATTTCTTGCAGCAGGATTTAGCTCTACTAACATAGAAAAATCAACTTTTCCACGTTGAACTTTTTCTGAAATAAGGTTTCTGATTTCTAATTCTTTTTCACGATAAAAAGAAGGAATCCTCGTGTTTAAATCCAGTGTTTTACTGTTTAAAGAACGGATTTCTATCGTTACTTTTTTCTCAGGTAATTCCAATACGGCTTTACCGTAACCTGTCATAGATGCTATCATAATTGTAAAATTATGCGAACAAAATTACAATAAATTAACGTAATGCGAACTGAATTATCATCTTTAATCATTTTAAAGTTTAACATTTTGCTAAAATTTTGATGAACTTAAAACATTTATCTTTAACAAAAATCAAACTAAAATTATACTATGACAAATCAAGAATTGTACAAAGGAATTGCAGAAGATGGATTGAGTTTGCCTTCTACAATGGGAATTTTTCCTTCATCGAAAGATTTTGTATTCTCGAGAGAATCAATCGAAAATAGTCTAAAATCAACGGATTATTTTCAATTAATTAATTTTGATCTTATCGAAATTGATAAAGACGAAAATGGAGCGGTAAAGCAAGAATATCAACTTGTAGTGTCTTATTTGGAGGAAGAATTTGATGTGAATTTGTATGTTGTGGATGCGAAAAGTAACGATTATTCTGAATTTGGTTTTGGAAATATGATTTCTGATGAAGAAATGGAAATTGCAACGCAACAAGATTTTTATTTGGAATCTGTAATGTATTTTGGAAATGATGCGTTGGATAGTTTTCATTTGCAGCTTAAAATTATGCAAGCCATTGTCGAAAATCCATCTATTGTTGTCGATTTTATGCCTTATCGTTTGCTTTCTGGTAAATGGGCTAAAGTGACAGCAGAGTCAGAAATTCCGCCTGCGCCTTCGTATTTATATGTGATTCATGGCGTTTATGATGAGGATGAAAATGGCGATCGCGTGTATTGGATGCATACGCATGGTTTGCATCGTTGCGGTTCTGTGGAGTTGGAGATGTTGAACATCAAAGATGGAGTAGAGCAGATGAATTCGGCTTTGGATATGATTGTAAATGCGTTTATCAAACCAGATTTTCGTTCGCCAGAAAATGAAGAATTTAATATTGGTTATGATGGTTTGGATATTACATTTTGTTGGAAACGTTGGGAAGATATGGTGAAAGATTATCCTGCAAAAATTCCGGGAGGTTACAATGAGCGTCAACCAGAAAACGAAAATTACGAACCTTGTGGCGTTTTGTTAGCGGTGCAAGAAGGACATACATTGACGCCAGAAGTTTATGCGGCGACAATTGCAGATAATCCGATTTTCTTTATTAGCGATCAGGAAACGGAACGAATGTCAGCCTTGGCTTATCAACGTTTTGAATCGTATAAAAAAGCATTTAACACGTATTTTAATCCAGAAGCAGATGAAGAGAATTATTATCGATTTTTAATCAAATTAGGATTTGATGTCGATCATGAAATGAATAAGGAACATATTTGGTTTGATGTGTACGGAATCAATGAAAACAACGAAATTTTTGGCGTTTGCTTGAATCGTCCTTATGCTGTAGAAGGTTTGAATGAAGGAGATGAAGGTCTTTATCCGCAAGAAATGATTACCGATTGGTTAATTTACACGCCGACAAACACCATCACTCCTGATAATATTTACACTATTGATTAATCAACGCACCATTTTTCCACACATTTGTTGGTTGTAATTGTCCTTGATAATAGATAATATTACGATAATCGAAGGTAGAGAAGCTGATAAAATCGGCTTTTTTACCTTTTTCTATTGTTCCACGATCAACTAAATTTAAAGCCTTTGCAGCACGAAAAGTAATTGCAGCTAAAACTTCTGCCATTGATAATTTTTCAAAAGTAGCTAAAACAGAAGCTTGTGTCAGAAGATTTCCCATTGGAGCTGAGCCAGGATTCCAATCCGAAGCAATCGAAACGCAACAACCAGCATCTAACAATTTTCGAGCAGGTGCATATTGCATTCCCAAACCGATAGAAGCGCCAGGTAAAACAGTTGCAACAACATTAGAATTCGCAAGGTTTTTCACTTCTTCTTCTCCTGAAAATTCTAAATGATCTGCACTCAAAGCATCGAATTTTGTAGCTAAATAACTTCCTCCAGCTGTAAATTGATCAGCGTGAATCGTAATATCAAAACCTTGATTTTTTGCTTCGTTTAAGAAATAATCGCCTTCCTCAACAGAGAAAGCAGATTGTTCCACAAAAATATCGATACGATTTGCTAAATCATCAACTTTTAATTTTGGAAAAACTTTTTCGACCAAAAGTTCTAAATATTCTTGATTTGAACCTTCGAAATCTTTTGGTTTCATATGTGCACCCAAAAAAGTTGGAACTAAATCAATTTCACTTTCTTGATTCGCCATATTTATCGCTTCCAACATTTTAATTTCGCCTTCAACAGAAAGTGCATAACCCGATTTAACCTCAGCAGTTGTGATTCCTTGTTTAGCTAATTGCGCAACATGCTTTAGCGTAATATCTTTCAGTTCGTCAACTGTTTTCTTACGCGTTTCTGTTACAGTAGACCAAATTCCGCCACCACTTTTGGCAATTTCTAAATAAGTTTTTCCGTCCAAACGCATGGCAAAATCTTTGGCGCGATTTCCTCCAAAACAAACGTGTGTATGTGAATCCACAAATCCAGGAAGAAGAATTTGCTCCGTTTCAATTTGTTGAATTTCGATGGTTGGATATTGTAGAGAAAGTGTTTCGAAATTTCCAATTTCTACAATTGTTTCATCAACAATAATAATTCCTCCATCTTCGAGAACTTCGACTTGGTTTTCGTGAATAGCACCTTTTAAAGGTAAATTGGCAAGTGTTATAATTTGTCTGAAAGGACCGATTAATTTCATTTTTGTTGTTTTATAACACAAGTTTACGAAATTTAAGGGAGATTGTGTTCGAATTTTGAAACTCGTTTACCTAACTTCAAAGTTTTTATTTTTGGGAGATGTGATTCCAAAATGAGTTTGGAATTAATTAATTTGACTCGTAAATAGGTTTGTATTTTGAATAATATTCTTGAAATTTCTTAAAAATAAATTCATCCTTATTGTCCAAATTTATATTTGCGTAAGGTGAAGATCCGATATCTTCAAGTATTTCTAAATCGATGGTAATTTGATAGAAAATCTCTAAATCTAATTCAGAATCTAATTCAGAATCTAATTCAGAATAAATATGGTACATTTTATTTATAGCAGTGTCCTGATCTAAATTATTATTAATAAATTTTTTAGAAATATAAAATGCATATTCCTTTAAAATAGATTCTTTATTATCAATTATAAAATTCAAATCATTTAAACTTTTAAAGAAATAATCTTCTCTTACAATTGTATTTTCATCATCTAAACCAGCAAGAATATATAAATTTTCGGTTTCGTAACCTATTTTAAGAATTTCAATAGCCCATTTTACTAACTCGAGACTATCAAATGGATGCAAGTATCGTTTAGCTAAAACAGAAATTGTTAATTCACGAAAAATCATGATGCAATATTAAATTTTATTAGTCGATAAAATAGCGTAACCATAATTATCTGCCCAACCAGATTTTATAGGAAGTAATTGTCTTGTATGTGCTTCTCGTATCATGCCAACTTTTTCATGAACTTTGTAAGAACCAATGTTATCAACTGCTCATCCAGCTTCGATTCTGTGAAGATTTAGAGTATTGAAACCAAAAGAAATAATTTCTTTTAAAGCTTCTGTTGCAATTCCTTTGTTCCAAAAATCTGGATGTAATTTAAACCAAATTTCTGCATTTTTGTATTTAGCTCAACCTAAATTTAGAGAAATTAATCCAGCAAATTGATTGTCATTTTCGATAACAAAAATATAAGCTTGTGGTTGTTCCTTGATTAGATTTTACTAAATCTTTTAGATGAAGAACGTTAACGTCTATATTTTCTGGAATTCCTAACGTTGTTATATTAATCAACTTCTTCGATAGAATGTAATTGATGAATTGCTTCTGTATCATCAATTTTGATTGGTCTCAAAGTTAATCGTTCAGTTTTAAGAATTACATTCATATCAATTACTTTTTCTTCAAATAAGTAGGATCATTTGGGTATTTAATTACTTTGACTAATGTAATAATTGTAAAAATAACGAAGATTAATATCACAATTGCGCTAAGAATGATGCGGTTATTTTGTTCGTTATTGAACCCAAGGTAAAGTTCGAAAGCTGCCCAAACAATCATTAAAATTTGTGGTAATAGTGCGCCAAAAATATTTTTTGTCATTTTATTCTTCTATTGAGCTGTAAAAATAAGAAAAATAAAAAAACCTCTTATTAAAAGCAGGTTGAAAATATTATTGAGAGACTAATTTTGTTTCATTAAGAATTGGTTCCTTTTTCAGAATGTTAGTTGCCACTTCTTCAGTTTCTTCTTTTTCTTCGAAAATTGGCGCTTCTTGCATAAAAGCAGTTGCTGGCGCTTCTTCTACTTTTGGTGGCGTGTTATCAAATTTGTAATTAAATCCGATTCCAAGTGTTTGTTTTATCTGTGTTTTCTTGATTTGATCTTCATCATACAGTAAATTTAAACTTACTTGTGCCGAGACAAACTTGTTCACTTTCATATCCAAAATTCCTTGATAAGCAACGTCCATATTTCCGAAATTTTTCAGATAATCAGCGTAAATTCCAACACGGTTATCATAAGAAATTCCTTCCATAATTTGTAGTTTGTATCGCGCACCTAAATATGCACCAAACTCGAATAAAGTTGTATCGCCATCATTTTTAAGTCCAAAGTTTCCTTTTTTCTGTAAATCTTTGTCCAAAACAAATGTCATTCTTGGTGTAAATGGATGAATATTAACTTGGAAATTTTCGTTTGGTTTGTAATCCGCACCCAAACCTAAGCTTAGATAACCTGGAGCCATCAAGCCTGAGATCTTCGTTTTTGGATCTGTTGAATAATCAAAACCATCTGTAAATTGTGTGCGAAAATTGATAGAGGCAGCTAAATACCAATGATTTCCGATGCTGTAACCATAAGAAGAAGTTAAGTCGATAACATCATTTGTTTTGCGAGAACTTTCGCCTTTGTTAGTCTGGATTCCGTATCCCAAAACAACACGATTATCCCAAATATGTTTTTCTTTTGTCAAGTTAAATTCATAATCTAAACTTCCATTTAGCGCAAACGAATTTACACCTCCCGCAACCCAATTACTGAATGCACTTTGAGAAAATAAAAGTGAATTATTTCCTGAAACAAACCAGCCAGGTTGACGACCATCAAATTTTTGATCTTTTAAATAACGCTTGCTATCAGTAGCTACTTTACCATCTTTTACTGTTTGCGCAAAAGTTGTAGCACTTCCTAAAATTGCTAATGTAAATAAAATTTTTTTCATTAGATTGGTTGATTTAATAGTTATTTTATTCCAAAAATATGGATTCTGATTTAATATACGTTGATTTTTCGTCAATTGTATTTTTATCAAAAACTTGATCATAGTTTTGTTTATCCAGTTTTATTCTAGGTAAATTGACTGGGGAAATGCCAGATGTATCGAAATATGGGAGAATTTCCTTCTTTCTACGTTTCTTCTTATCTTTTTTCTTAGTACTGTCTATTTTATATGTTAAGCCAATCCCAAGAGCTTGTTTAAACTGTGTTTGAGCAACTTGATCTTCATCGTAAATCAAATTAATGGTTAATTGCGTGGACATAAAATTATTAATTTTCATATCTAACAATCCTGCATACACAATATCGAGGTTATAAAATTTGTTGGAATAATTGGAGAAAATTCCAATATTATTATCGTAAGTGACGTTATCAAAAAGTTTCATTTTGTATCGACCACCTAAATATGCTCCAACTTCAAAAAGAAACGTATCTCCATCATTTCGTAAACCATAAGTTCCTTTATTTTGCAAATCTTTGTCTGCAACAATTGTTGTTCTTGATGTTAAAGGTTGAAAACTGAGAGAAAAATTAGAATTTGGCGTATAATTCGCACCGACCCCAATTGTTACATATGCAGGCGCAAATAAGTTTGATAGTTTTGTTTTTGGAGTTGTTCCGTAATTGTAACCTGCAGAAAACTGTGAACGAATATTAAGTGATGAGGTTAGGTACCATTTTTCTTTTATCAAATATCCATAAGAAGTTGTGATATTTAGATTGTCAGCAGTTTTACGCGTTCCATTGGTTTTATTGTCTAAAAAACCATATTCAAAAATAAAACGATTGTCCCAAAAGTGTTTCTTTTTTCGGAAATTAAATTCGTAATCAGCTTTAGCATTTAGTGAAACCGAATTTTCACCACCTGCCATCCAATTGGAAAAGGTATTTTGATTAACGGTTAAAGTATTTGCACCATAAATTTCCCAACCCGATTTTCGTCCTGTAGTATCCACTTTGGATTTCAGATATTTTCGACCATCAATAATTAGATTTCCACTAGTATCTAAAAATTGAGCCGAACTAAAAAGTGATAGGACTAAAAATATAATTGAGAAAATTAGTCTCATTTTAAAAAAAATATCTTTGTTTAAAATTGAAAAATTCTAAACAAAGATATCTAATTTATTTTGTAAGGCTAAAAACCTTTCTTAATTATTTTGCCAACCTTTCAACCATTTCACTAATGTATCCACCCAATCTTGACGATCATTCAAACAAGGGATGTATGTAAATTGCTTACCACCAGCTTTTAAGAATTCTTCTTGTCCTTCCATCGAAATTTCTTCCAAAGTCTCCAAACAATCCGAAACAAAGGCAGGGGTGCAAACCGCTAAATTCTTAACGCCTTGTGCAGGAAATTCTTCTAACATGTGGTCTGTATAAGGTTTAATCCAAGGGTCACGACCTAAACGAGACTGAAAAGAAGTGGTATATTTATCTTCTGGTAATTGCAAGTATTCGGTTACCAAACGTGTTGTTTCAAAACATTGATTACGATAAGTTTCAATAGGTAATTTGCTCGCTTTTGCAGCACGAAGTGCTTTATTATCGTGACGTTCTGGAATTCCGTGATAAGAAAACAATAATTTATCAAAATTCTCAGGTAATTTTTCTTTGATAGAATCTCCTAAAACCTTGATATAATCTGGATGATTGTAAAAAGCTTTCAAGAAATTAATCTTAGTGTCTTTGTAACTTTTTTTCTGAATTTCAAGCACTTTATCCGCAACAGTTTCTGTAGAAGACATTGTGTATTGAGGGTATAAAGGAACAACCAAAATGTCGCGAACACCTTTGTCATAAAGCTCTTGTAAACCAGCTTCTATCGAAGGGTTTTTGTAACGCATTGCCAAAACAACTGGAATATCCATTTGTTTTTGTACCATATCTCTCAAAATTTTAGAGTAAACAATTAAAGGAGAACCTTCTTTTGTCCAAATTTTTCGGTAAGCTTCAGCAGATTTTTCGGGTCTTTTTGGTAAAATAAATAATTCAACAACAGTTTTACGAATAATCCAAGGAGAATCTAAAACTTTCTTATCCATTAAAAATTCGCGTAAATAAGTTCTTACGTCTTCAACATTGGTAGAATCGGGCGAACCTAAATTCACTAATAATATTCCTTTGCTCATAATTCTTTTTATCTAAAAAAATATTGCGTTCTTTGTAGGTGTAAAAGTACGGAGGATAATTTAATTTGTCCTTCGTAATATCATCATTATAATTTATATCATCATTTTATGTCAGATTTATTAAATCCTGATAAAGAATTTTATCCAGACGACGATCTAAATCACGAAAATACTGTTCGTCCGCAAAGTTTTGATGATTTTGCTGGACAAGCGCATATTCTAGAGAATTTAGAAGTTTTCGTAAAAGCGTCTAAACTTCGTGGCGAAGCATTAGATCACGTTTTGTTGCACGGACCTCCAGGTTTGGGAAAAACGACATTGGCAAATATTATTGCGAATGAATTAGGTGTAGGAATCAAAATTACATCTGGACCAGTTCTCGATAAACCGAGTGATTTAGCTGGTTTATTGACGAATTTGGAAGAAAATGATGTGCTTTTTATTGATGAAATCCATCGTATGTCTCCCGTTATCGAAGAATATTTGTATTCGGCAATGGAAGATTTTAAGATTGATATTATGATCGAATCTGGACCAAATGCACGTTCGGTTCAAATTGGTTTGAATCCTTTTACATTAATTGGTGCAACAACGCGTTCTGGTTTATTAACTGCGCCGCTTCGTGCTCGTTTTGGAATTAATTTCCGTTTCGAATATTATAATGTTGAATTATTAAGTACGATTGTTGAGCGATCTTCTCGTATTTTAGCAACTCCAATCGATGAAAGAGCTTCAATCGAAATTGCAGGTCGAAGCCGTGGTACACCTCGTATAGCGAATGCTTTATTGAGAAGAACACGTGATTTTGCCCAAATCAAAGGAAATGGAAAAATTGACTTATCAATTGCTGAATTTTCGTTGAAAGCACTAAAAGTTGATGACAATGGTTTAGATGAAATGGATAATCGAATTTTATCAACCATCATCGAAAAATTTAAAGGAGGGCCTGTTGGAATTACAACTTTGGCAACTGCTGTAGGGGAGAATGGTGGAACGTTAGAGGAAGTTTATGAACCCTACCTTATTCAAGAAGGTTATTTAATGCGAACTGCACGAGGAAGAATAGCGACAGAAAAAGCATATAAACATATCGGGGTAAAATACCGTGGAGAAAATTCACCACAAACAGATTTGTTTGATCATTAGAAAAATATTTTATGTTAGAATTAAGGCCCAATTGCGAAAATTGTGGAAAGAATTTATTTCCAGATTCAACAGAAGCTATGATTTGTACATTCGAATGTACTTTTTGTAAAGATTGTGCGGATAATATTTTAGAAAATGTTTGCCCAAATTGTGGTGGTAATTTTACTCAAAGACCTATTCGACCAAAAAAATATCGTTCTAAATATCCTGCTTCTACACAAATTGTTTTGAAAAAAGTGAATTTTACAGAATTTGAAAATTTAAAAAGTGAATTAAAAAATGTTTTACCTGAAAATCGTTAATTTTTAAAGTAAAATGCATCTTCCAACAGAAGAACATATTAAAATAAAATGGTCCCAACGCATCAAAGACAAAGCTGAAGCGTTGGGATTTATTTCTTGTGGTATTGCGAAAGCAAATTTTTTGGAAGCCGAGGCTCCACACCTAGAATCTTGGTTGCATAATAATTATCAAGGAGAAATGCATTATATGGAAAATCATTTCGATATGCGATTGGACCCGCGCCTGTTGGTAGAAGGTGCGAAGTCAGTAATTTCATTGGCATACAATTATTATCAAAACTTAAATCGGAATCCAAATTCGTATAAAGTTGCAATGTATGCTCAAGGAGAGGATTATCATTTTGTGGTCAAAGAAAAAGTACGCGAGTTATTGGATTTTATTCAAGATGAAATAGGAGAAGTGAATGGACGTGCTTTTGCAGATTCTGCTCCTATTTTAGAGCATGCATGGGCACGGAAAGCAGGAATTGGATGGGTAGGAAAGAATTCATTGACTTTATCAAAGCAAAAAGGTTCTTTTTTCTTTTTATCCGAATTGATTGTCGATTTAGATTTAGCTTATGATTCTCCAATTGAAACAGATCACTGTGGAAATTGCACACGTTGCATTGATGCTTGCCCAACTGAGGCGATTTTACCCAATAAAACAGTGAATGGAAGTCAATGTATTTCGTATTTTACAATTGAATTGAAAGATCAAATTCCGACCGAAATGAAAGGGAAATTTGACGATTGGATTTTTGGTTGTGATGTTTGCCAAGAAGTTTGTCCGTGGAATCGTTTTTCGTTGCCAACGAAAGAAACTCGTTTTGTTGGTCATGAGAAAATTAATCAATTCTCAAAAAAAGATTGGGAAGAAATTACGGAAGATGTTTTTCGTGAAATTTTTAAGAAATCGCCCGTAAAACGTACAAAATTTGATGGTTTGAAAAGAAATATCGATTTTGTAAAATCACTATAATTCGTGAAAATTTTTGGTTTAGATTTTGTTAGCTTTACTTCAAGAAAATCGAATCATAAAAATGAAAAAAAGTTTATTCATTCTTACTACTTTTTTAAGCTATTTTGCGCAAGCTCAATTTGGGATTGTACAAGATAAAGATGGTTTTGCAAACGTGAGAGATGAAAAAAATACTTCGTCTAAAATTGTTGCAAAAGTCAATTCAAATTCTATTTATCCAATTGATTCTGATGATGATAATTCGAAATGGTATTTGGTTGAATATCAACTTGAAAAAGCTGGTTATGTTTACCATGATCGAATCAAAAAGTTAGAAAATTTTGATTCGATTTCACCAACTTCAGTCAATGATTCTAAAATAGAATTTTCGGTTGCAGATTATATTATTCAGCTCGAAACGCAAACATTTAATTCAAAAAAGCATAAAATTTTCAAGGAAGGTGATTTTGTTTATGCGATTGATGAAAAAGATTTTCTTGGTTCGGATGGAATGATTCCTCAAACAGAATTCAAATCGTTTAAAATATCATTCAAAGGAAAAGAGATTATCATTCCAAAAGAATATTTTACCAATTTATATAACGCAAATTTATCTGCTACAAAACTTACTTACAATAAAGAGTTAAATCAATATTATTTATTCGGAACATATAGCGATGGAGCTGGAGTTTATGATGCACTTTGGGTGTTGGATAATGGAAAAATTGTAAAACATATTGCTCAAATTAATGCTTATGCTTAGTCGAATTTTATCAATTTTAGGATGCTTTTTGCTATTTACTTCGATAATATTTGCTCAAAAAGTAACGACTTCCAAATTTGGAGATATTTCGGATGAAATGACACAAAAACAAGTTGCAGCTTTAACGCCAAATCAATTAGCGCTTTATGATGTAAATAATCCTGAAATGCATGAACAGAACATTGAGTTGAATGGAATTAAATATCATATTTCGTATTATAAAAATTTGAAAACAAAACAGTTTTAAGTGTATACAGTTTCGTCTGTTAGCGCTCAACTTTCGACTTTATCAGGAATAAAAATTGGAAGTTCGTTGGATGATTTATGGAAAGCGTACAAAAAATATGATATTTCTGTGCAAGATATTTTTGAAGATGATGAGACAAAATCGGTCAGAGCTTTTGCAATAAATGATCTTGATAATGGATGTACATTAGATTTTTATTTGAAAAATAATAAAGTCATAAAATTGGTTTTGTCAAATGAATCGGGTTTTTTAAATAACAATATTTATGAAAACTAAAATAGCTTTAGTAGGATTTTTCTTACTTTCAATAGTAGGATTTGGTTAGATTTCTACAACAAGAATGAATGAGTTGAAAATTGGAATGCGTCCGTCCGAAGTATTAAAATTATTATGTAAAAAACCTGCTGCAATTGTTGATGAAGGAGAAACGAATATCACTTTAAATGGAATTTATTTCGCAATTGAAATAAGAAGTGGTTATTTGAGCAAAACAGAAAATGATACCTATTTAAGTTCTATTTCGACAACAAGTAAAAACATCAAAACCTTATCTGGAATTGGTATTTGCAGTACGTTGGAGGATTTTTGGAAAGCTTATTCGTCAAAATATAATGTTTTGTTGGATAAATCGAATAATAATAACAGAGAATTTAGAATTGATGATAGAGAAAATGGTGTTATATTGACTTTTTCTTTGAAAAATGAAATTGTAACAACAATAAGATTGAGTTCTTATAACCCAGAAGAATGTACACTTTAAAATAATGATTAAAACCTAAATACATAAAAATGAAAAAAATATTTTTTATAGCTGCTTTTGTAGCTGGAATAGCTTTGCAAGCGCAAGTTTCTACAACTCGTATTAATGACGTAAAACTTGGAATGAAATTGTCTGAATTAGAGAAATTAACAGGACAAAAATTCAAAATAAAATTGAATGAATATGGTTATCCTGATGGTGATGTAACAATTGTCTCTAAAGGAGTAACATATAAAGTTGGATTGACAACAAATGGTGAGGAGACAGCAGGTTCTTCTACTTTAACTGTATATAGTGTAAAGTCTTCGGATTCTAGTCTTAAAACATTATCTGGTATTAAAATTGGCTCATCTTTGGATGAGTTAATTAATAAATATAAAAATCTGAATATTTCTATTTTCGATGGTTATGATGATAAAACGGATAAAAGAACAAAAGCTTTTCGTTATTTTAATGTTGAAGATTATGATAATGGATCGATTCTACAATTCTATTTAGTGAATGATAAAGTAGTTTCTTTCGATGTAATGTATAATGAAGGTTGTTAAAATGAATAAACAAAAAATTCCAACTCTTAGAGTTGGAATTTTTTGTTTAAAATTATTTCTTAATCACTTTTTTCGTGATGATGTTTCCATCTTTCAGATGAATAGATAAAATATACATTCCAGCTGGATAATTTTTCAAATTAACTTCCGAACCTAATTCAATTCCAAGTAAACGACCGTTAAAATCATATAAATTGACATAATCAAAATTCTTAGCATTAATCTTTACTTTGTCTGTTGTTGGATTAGGAAAAACTTCTACAAGCGTTTGTTGATAATTATAATCGTTCGCAGATAATTCAGCCCAAGTATTTTCGGCTTTATCTCCTCCCCAAATCAACGTTGCTAAATACGGATTATCAATAAATGGATTTCGACTTCCTTGCGTTTCGGCAATAATTTCGTTTCGAACTTTCTCAAATTCAGATACTTTATCCTGCACATTCCATTTCAAAAACATATCAGGCATTCCATCAGTATTGGTTGTTGTCGTATTGTTGTACGCAACTAATTGCGGATCGGTTTCCAACCCATAATGTACATACATATACATAATAATTCGCGCCACATCTCCCGTCCATTCATCACCAGGATAAAAACCTCCATTGATCAATTTAGCTTGTCCTGTCACATCCTGCGCCCATTTTTCACGATAAGCATTGTTACCTCTTGTCGAATTTAATTGTCTATCAACTGCACGTAAATTGTGCGCATCAGTGCCTATACCAGGAATTTGCTCATTCATTTTTGGACTTGCCAATGATTTCGGAAAAACGTGTTCGCGTTCCCAAGTACCGGGAGCCGAAGAACCCGTATTTCTATTGTTGACATCGCGTGTGCGCTGTTCAGCATAAACAGTAGAATTATCAGTAAAACCATAAATCAATAAAACTCTATCTTTAGAGCCTATTTCTAAATCTGATTTCATTAAAATATCCCAAACAGTTTTGTAACTAACCGCATGATGCGTAGCATTGATTAAATCGTGTAATTCTTCCTTTATCGTTTTTCCATTTTGTTTAAAATCAATCCCTTCATAATAGTCGGGTTGTTGCGCAAAAGCGGCAAAAGGAAATAAAAGAAGTAAAAATTTTTGCATAACTATTTATAAATATTTAACAAAAGTAAGTATTTAATAAATGATATTAAGATTAACAATTCTTAAATTTTTTACTGAAATTGTTTAATGTATTGTTTAGGTGTCAAGCCGTATTTTTTCTTAAATGCTGATATAAAATGAGATGGATTTTCGTAACCAATTTCAAACGAGATATCTTTTACCATTTGTTGATTTTCTTCTAATTTATGCAACGCATATTCCAGTTTTTTATCCAATAAATAACCATAAACAGTTGTTCCATAAAGTTCTTTGAAACCTTCTTTCAGATGATATTCCGAGATCGAAAATTTTTCGCAAAGTTGTTTGATGGTTGGAGGATTTTTAAAATCAGCTAATAAATAATCTTTGATTTCTTTGATTCGTTTTCCTTCATTTTCATCATTCAAGAAAGGACAATGCTCAGTTTGATTTTCGATTTCAGAAAAATAAAGCGTGAACAATTCGTACATTTTTCCAATCAAAAATAAATTTTGAAATTGTGGAGAAAGTTTCATTTGTTCAATCTGATTCAAAACTAATTTTATCGCTGGCCCAATTTCGCGTTCAATATAAAATTTCTCTTGCGTCATGCTCGAAATCAAATTATTCTGAATTTGATATTCTGCAAACAATTGATGTAATTTCTGAATAGACAAAACCACAATATAAACCTTACTTTCTGCATTTATATTTAACGATAATGGAATGTCTAATGTTGGATAATAAAACAAAAAACTTTTTCCTTCGTTCAAATTGATTTTATAAATACCATTATTAAAATTAAATGTCAACGAACCTTTTGTACAAAAATAGAATTGTATATAACGCTTGTCAATTCCTTTTAGAATCGTGTCTGTAGAAGCTGTAAAGTTGTCTATTTGAGCGATAAATACGTCTGTTGACAATTTATACTCGTTAATTTTACTTTTATGGGTATTTTTTAAATCCATTTCGAATGATGAGGTTTGTCATATAAAAAACGTGATAATTGTCAACTTCGCTCTTTATAATGGTTTACATACAAATATAAACCTTTAATTTATAATTATTCTAAAAAAGCAAACTTTAATTTTTAGCGTTATTTTTTCTTTTTAAAGTTATTTTTCGAAGACTTTTGAAACTACTTTTGTATCAGTATTTGAAGAAATGGCAATTAGAGGTAATAAAACGGAAGAAAATTTTTACGTAATCGGAATCAGTTATGAAAAAGCTGACGCCATTACACGAGGTAAATTTACTTTTTTCCCGGAACAAGTTGAAATGTTTACACAAGATTCTAAAACGAATGGTTTAGAAAACTTTTTTATTGTATCAACTTGTAATCGTACTGAATTTTATGGTTTTGCAGAAAACGAAGATCAAATCGTTGAGCAATATTGTAAATACACAGAAGGTAATGCAGATGAATTCCGTCAATTTATGATGGTAAAAGAAGGAGAAGAAGCGATTACACATTTATTCCGTGTTTCGTCGGGATTAGAAAGTCAGATTTTAGGTGATTTTGATATCATCGGACAAATCAAAATTTGGTTTTCTCGTTTCAAAAAACAAGGTGCATCAAATGCTTTTTTAGAGCGTTTGGTAAATACTGCGATCCAAATTAGTAAAAAAGTAAAGAACGAAACTTTTTTAAGCAATGGTTCAGCTTCGGTTGCATATTCTGCGGTTAATTTTATTCAAGCAACGCAAGGAAACTTGGTCGACAAAAATATTTTGTTGTACGGAATTGGTAAAATTGGTCGTAATACATGTGCTAATTTGGTCAAACATTATCCAAATACGAACATTACGTTAATCAATCGTACAAAAGAAAAGGCAGATGTTCTTGGATTGAAATATGATATTACCGTAAAAGATCATAGCGAATTAAAAGAAGAATTACAAAAAACAGATATTCTAATTGTTGCAACGGGAGCAAGTAATTACACGATTACAGAAGAAATGATTCCGTTCGATAAGGAAATGACGATTATTGATATGTCAGTTCCAGAAAATGTAATTCATACGTTGGCTGCCCGCGAATCTATACAATTGGTAAATGTGGACGGATTGTCTAAAATGGTAGATGATACGATTGCGCAACGTCGCAATGCAATTCCAGAAGCTTTGGCAATTATAGAGGAGCATTCTACAGAGTTTTACGAATGGTTAGAAACCAGAGAATTGGTTCCAGCTATTCAATCTTTCAAAGATAGATTAGACTTTTTTCAGAGTTTTGCTTTAAATAATTTGAAAAAAGATAATGTAAACATTGACGAAAATGAAACGATTTTAACTGAAAAAGTAATTCAGAAAATTACAAATCAGTTTGCTTCTTATTTGATTGAAAATAAAGAAAATGCAGACGAAACAATTCAGTTAATCGAAAAAATGTTTCATTTAAAACAAGCTTAATACAATCATGAAAATAATAAAAATTGGTACACGTCAAAGTCCGTTAGCGCTTTGGCAAGCCAATAAAGTTGCTTCTATTCTTGAGGCAAAAGGTCATCCAACAGAAATCGTTCCGATTACTTCTGAAGGTGATGCAAATCTAAAACAACCCATTTATTCATTAGGTTTAACAGGTGTTTTTACGCGTTCATTGGACATTGCTTTGTTGAATGATCAAGTGGATATTGCGGTTCATTCGTTGAAAGATGTACCAACTGTTTTACCAGAAACATTAGAGTTGATTGCATATCCAGAGCGTGCAAGTTCTGCGGATATTTTGGTGTACAAATCGGAAGATATTTTCGAGAAAGAACACCGAATTATTGCAACAGGATCTTTGCGTCGTAAAGCATTTTGGAATCATAAATATCCAAATGATACGATTGTAGATTTACGAGGAAATGTGCAATTACGTCTGAAAAAGTTGCAAGATAATGCAGATTGGGACGGAGCTGTATTTGCTTTTGCAGGTTTGGATCGTTCAGAAATTTTAGATGAATTGGCAGAAAAAGGTCTTCATTATAAAGTGATTGATTGGATGATTGCTGCGCCATCACAAGGGATTTTGGGAATTGTTGCCAAAGAAGGTTTTGATTTGAGTGATATTAATAATCCGCAATGTGAACTTTTTGCAACAGTAGAACGTCAATTCTTGAATGTTTTAGAAGGAGGTTGTACAGCGCCAATTGGTGCGTTAGTTGAAAAAATTGATGAAGAAAATTACTCGTTCAAAGGAGCAATTTTATCAATTGATGGACAAGAGATGATTTCAATCGAAAGACAATTCAAAGCAGATGAATATTTGACGAAAGGTCGTGAGTTTGCTGAAGAATGTATTGCACAAGGTGCAGCAAAAATGATTGAACAAATAAAAAAAGAAATCGGAACGAAATAGTGCGAACGAAGGTTTTATTCACGAAGTTAATTTCTTCTGAATTGCTTGAAAAAGAATTTGGAACTGATGTTGAGGTGGTTTGTAAACCAACTTTACAAATCGATTTGACTTCGAAAAATGAAATTTATGCACAGATTGATGAATCCGTTCATCAGTTTATCGTGACGAGTCAAAATACTGTAAATGCCATTCAAGATTTGGAATTGAATGGTCATTTTTTTGTTGTTGGAAAAAAAACGGCAGAAAAACTAAAAGCGCAAAACAGAGATGTTGTGTTGGTTGAAGATTATGCAGAAGATTTAGCTTCGAAATTAATTTCAGGAAATTATTCTCCGAAATGGAATTTCTTATGTGGTTCTTCCCGTCGAGATTTGTTGGTGAATGAATTATCAAAAGCAAATCACGAAGTCAATCAAATTATAACATATCAATCAGGGCAAATTGTTTATCAATTAAATGAAACATTTGATGTGTATGCTTTTTTTAGTCCGTTGTCATTCAAAGCGTTTCATCAACAAAATGAAATTTCAGAAAGTTCGCGTATTTTTACAATCGGAAATACAACAACTTCTGCGATAGAAGAAGTTTATCCAAATCATGAAATTATAACTGCGCAAACACCATTGGTGGAAGTAGTTATTGAAAATATAAAAAAATACATCAATGATAAAAAATGATTTGCTTTTAAAAGCATTGAGAGGTGAGGAGGTAGAGCGTCCGCCAGTGTGGATGATGCGTCAAGCAGGACGTTATTTACCAGAGTTTATCGAATTGAGAGATAAATATGATTTCTTTACACGTTGTCAAACGCCAGAGTTAGCGGCTGAAATTACAGTTCAACCAATTCGTCGTTTTCCGTTAGATGCAGCAATTATCTTTTCAGATATTTTGGTTGTGCCACAAGCAATGGGAATGAATTTCGAGATGAAACCTGGTGTTGGTCCTTGGTTAGAGAATCCTATTCGTACAGCTCAAGATGTAGAAAAAGTTTATATTCCTGATGTTGAAGAAGAGTTAGGATACGTTTATGCAGCGATGGATATTACAAAGAAAGAGTTGGACAATAAAATTCCGTTGATTGGTTTTGCAGGTTCGCCTTGGACATTGTTGTGTTATGCAGTGGAAGGTCGTGGTTCTAAATCTTTTGATCAAGCGAAAGGTTTTTGTTTCCAAAATCCAGTTGCAGCACACCAATTATTAGAAAAAATTACACAAACAACGATTCAATATTTGTTGAAAAAAGTGGAACATGGTGCAAATGTGATTCAGATTTTTGATTCTTGGGGTGGAATGTTATCGCCAAAAGATTATGATGAATTTTCTTGGAAATACATCGAGCAAATTGTAAACGAAGTTTCTAAAGTAGTTCCTGTAACTGTTTTTGCAAAAGGTTGTTGGTTTGCTTTAGAGAAAATGGCCGATTCTAAAGCATCTGCTTTGGGTGTTGATTGGACGATTACGCCACAATTAGCGCGCGAGTTTACAGGTTTCAAAAAGACGTTACAAGGTAACTTTGATCCTTCTCGTTTGTTATCTCCGCCAGAAACTATTCAGCAAATGGTAAAAGAAATGATTGACGATTTTGGTCCGTATAAATATATTGCCAATTTAGGTCACGGAATTTTACCAAATATTCCAGTAGAAAATGCACAAGCTTTTATAGAAGCTGTTGTAAATTATAAGAGAGATTAAGAAACTCGATATAATATGAAAACCTTCCGTGATGGAAGGTTTTTTTATTGAATATATAATTTAAATTTTACGATTGTACTAAGATCTTTTGCATAATAAGCGATCCAATAATAATTATTCTCTTTACTTAAAATTCTATATTTATATTTTTCTCCTTTTCTACTAAATGATTTTTTCATTGAATTATTGCTTTCTAAAAACTCAAGATTAAAATCATAATTATTCTCCCAATGTAATTTTAGTTTAGAAAAAGATTCATCAATAAAATATTCAATCCAATTATTATTTTCAATTTTTACAATTGTTTTATCTCCTTCATAATCAAAATAATATAATTCAGAAGCTGATTTAATTAATTTATACTCTTTTTTATTGATTGTTGATTTAGGCAAATTTTCTAAATTAATCCAGTTTTCATTATTTTTTTCAGAGAATTTTCTTATTATATCAGTGTATTCTTTACAATTTTTTTGAAATCTATAAAAAATAGCTTCTTCTTCAGCTTGAATTTCATCTTTTGAAAAATCTTTAAAATATTTAATTAAACTAACATCTTGATTAACTAAATTAATTCTATCTAAATCATTAAGATTTTTATTTTCGGAAAGGATATTACAAAGATTATGAATTAGTATATCTCTTTTTTCATCAATATTTTGTGAAAAAGAAATTGAACAAATTATAAATAGAATATAAGTTAGGTAATATTTCATTTTTGGTTTTTTATAATTAATAAAATAAGAATAATTAAAATATCTGAAATAAAATAGTGTTTATTTTGCAAAATTTTTTGAGAGTTTATCGCTGAAAATAATTCCAATAAATGAAAGTATAATAATAATTGAACACGAAATTAAATCAGAAGTTAGTCCATTTTGAAAAGAATCTTTTACACTAAAATACTTAATTGTTGTATTGATAAAAATAGGTAATTCAAAAGTCAATAAAATAATTGAAACGACTATTATCGAAATCTGCGCATATTTTTGAATAGGAATTGTAAAATTTTCAATTCTTGTATCTTCAAAATATTTTTCGATTCTAAGTAATCTAATCATAATTTCTGTTTTATAAATGAAAGTATAATAAATCAAAAACAGTACAATGAATAAAACTACAAGAGTGATGTAAGGAAATAACACGATATTTTGATTTTTTATTTCTTCAGGAAATATTATATCAAAGTTCATTAACAGATTGATTTGCTCGGGAAAAAATGTTATAAAAGTTTCTATAATAAAGAAAAAACCAATCAATTTTATTATGATTGCAAATAGATTTTTAATCGTCATTTTGTTTCGTGTTAATTATTATAAATGTAATAAAAATACATTCTAATCTCCATTTTAACAGAAAATTAAAAGATAAGAATTTTATTTTCAGTCAAAATCCATTATTTTAGTAGAAATATTAATATCATAAGTAAACTACATAAAAGAATAAGATGAAAAAGGGTATATTTTTGATGTCAGTTTTGGGTGTTCTTCTCTTTGTTCAGTCATGCGAAACGAAGAAAGAAAATGCTGACTCAACAACTAAAGAAGTTGTAAAACAAGATACAGTGCAAGCTGCTACAGAGCCTGTTGGAAATCCTACAGATGTTAAAGCTGACCCAGGAACTTTCCAAATTAAACCTTTGAAATATGGTTACGATGAATTGAACGAATACATTGATGCAAAAACAATGGAAGTTCATTTCTCTAAACATTATTTAGGATACATCAATAAATTGAATACGGCGCTAAAAGAAGCAAATATCAAATCGAATGATATTGTGGACATTTTGAAAAAAATGGATATGAATAATGCTGCTTTACGCAACAATGCTGGAGGATATTACAATCACATGCTATATTTCGATATTATGTCTCCAACGCCGCAGAAAACGCCTACAGGAGATCTTAAAGCGAAGATTGATGCAACATTTGGCTCTACAGAAGAATTGATTAAACAGTTGGACGAAGCAGGTTCTAAACGTTTTGGTTCTGGTTGGGCTTGGTTGGTTGTGAAAGCAGATGGAAGTTTGGCAGTTACAAGTACAGCAAATCAAGATAATCCATTGATGCCAGGAGCAGAGGTTGCAGGAACGCCAATTTTAGGAATTGATGTTTGGGAACATGCTTATTATTTAAAATATCAAAACAAACGCGATGATTATTTGAAAGCGTTTAACAATGTTTTGGATTGGAAACAAGTTGAAGATAATTACAAGAAAGCGAAATAGACTTTCGAGTAACGACATAAAAAAGCTTCTCAAATTTTTGAGAAGCTTTTTTGTTTTATATGAATAATTTTAATTCTTAATCAATGATTGTGTTTCTGTTGTTCCATCTTCATTAAAAACGCGAACAATGTATTTTCCTTTTTTCAAACTTTGTACATTAAAGTTAGCTTTTTGGCTTCCATCTAATTTTTTATTCATCACTTCATTTCCGATAATCGAGTATATCGACACCGAACTTGCTTTCGATGGATTATCAAATTTTATTGTAAACGTAGAACTCGCAGGATTTGGATAAATGCTAACAGAGCCTTTGTCCTGATCAAATCTAGACTGAGCTGATGCAGATGTTATGGTGAATAAAAATATAGTTATAAATAGTAAAAAGTGTTTCATATGCTTGTAATCCTAACAAATATAAAAATAAATAATTATAAAACAAACATTTCAAAATATATACCAAACAAAAAAGTGATGCTAAAATTTAGCATCACTTTAAGATATATAATAAAAATTATAAACTTATTATAAGCTTATTATAAGCTGTAACGGATAAATCCAGTTACTTTCAAGTCAGCGTTAACAGCTTTAACGATATCTTGAACAGAAGTTTTTCCGTCTTTGATTGACGCTTGGTGAACTAATGTATTCTCTTTGAAGAATTTTTGTAATTTACCTTGAGCGATGTTTTCAATCATGTTTTCTGGTTTACCTTCTGCAACTAAAGTTTCTCTAGCGATAGATAATTCAGTGTCAATTACAGATTGAGCAACAGAAGTTTCATCTAATGCTACTGGGTTCATAGCAGCAACTTGCATAGCAACGTCACGAGCTACTTCAGAAGCACCTTCTACGTTAGCAGATAAAGAAACTACAGCACCAATTTTGTTACCAGCGTGGATGTAAGAATTAACGATAGCACCTTCGATAGCTTGGAAAGTACCAATTTCGATTTTTTCTCCAATAACACCTGTTTGCTCAGTTAATTTTTCACCAACTGTAATTCCTGCGAATGGTAAAGCTAATAATTCTTCTTTAGAGTTAACTGTTAAAGCTAAATCAGCGATTTCGTTAGCCATAGCAACGAAAGCTTCATTTTTAGCAACGAAGTCAGTCTCACAGTTCAAAGCGATAACGATACCTTTAGTTTGGTCAGCGTTAACTTTAGCAATAACTGCACCTTCTGTAGAATCACGGTCAGCTCTTTTAGCAGCTACTTTTTGTCCTTGTTTACGTAAAACTTCTACAGCTTTATCGAAATCTCCACCAGCTTCTTCTAAAGCTTTTTTAGAGTCCATCATTCCCGCACCAGTTGCGTTTCTTAATTTACTTACCTCAGCGGCTGTTGCTTTGTAGCTCATAGTAATATTTTTATTTTGTTTCTTAATATTTTAAATAAAAGTAGCTCGTACACCACAAAGTGGTGTAGGAGCTACAAGGTATATTATATCGATGAATTGATCATCAAGTTAATGTTAAGCTTCTTTTGTTTCAGCTCCTTCTTCTTTACCTTCTTTTGCTTTTTCTTTTTCTGCTTTACGTGTAGATAAACCAGCTTTGATAGAATCAGCTACTGTAGATAAGATGATATCGATAGATTTAGAAGCATCATCATTTGCAGGGATTGGGAAATCTACTTGACGAGGGTCAGTATTTGTATCAACCATTGCAAAGATTGGAATACCCAATTTTTGAGCTTCTGCTATAGCGATGTGCTCACGTACGATATCTACAACAAATACTGCAGATGGTAAACGTGTCATATCAGCTATAGAACCTAAGTTTTTCTCTAAAGATGCTCTTTGACGATCAACTTGTAATCTTTCTTTTTTAGATAGTGTTTCAAACGTACCGTCTTTTTTCATACGATCGATTGAATTCATTTTTTTAACTGCTTTACGGATAGTAACAAAGTTAGTTAACATCCCACCAGGCCAACGTTCTGTAATATAAGGCATGTTGATTTCTTCAGCATGCTTAGCTACAACATCTTTCGCTTGTTTTTTAGTTGCAACAAAAAGAACTTTACGTCCAGATGCAGCAATTTTTCCTAAAGCTTCAGATGCTTCATCTAATTTCACTGCAGTTTTGTGAAGGTCGATGATGTGGATCCCGTTTTTCTCCATAAAAATATAAGGAGCCATAGCCGGATTCCATTTTCTTGTTAAGTGACCAAAGTGCACACCAGCACCTAATAAGTCCTTTACATTTACTTTTGCCATTTTCTTTTTTTTAGTTTACGTTCCGTTATCTCAACAAGCAACAAACAAGTGGTCGAAAAATTCTAGCCTTATTTGTTTAGATGCTAAACCAACGGAAAATGGATTTTTTAATGAATTGAATAAATTAACGTTTAGAGAATTGGAATTTCTTACGCGCTTTCTTTTGACCGAATTTTTTACGTTCAACCATACGTGGGTCACGTGTTAATAACCCTTCTGGTTTTAATTGTAAACGAAAATCTGCGTCAACTTCACATAAAGCTCTAGAAATTGCTAAACGAATTGCTTCAGCTTGACCAGTGATTCCACCACCAAATACTTTGATATCTACATTGTATTTCTCTTTTGTACCAGTGATTAAAAATGGTTGTTCTACTTTGTATTGTAATACTGCCGTAGGGAAGTAGATTGCTAACTCGCGCCCGTTAATGAAGATTTCTCCATTACCTTCTTGTAAGTATACACGAGCAACAGATGTTTTTCTACGTCCGATTTTATGAACTATTGCCATGGAATTAGATTATAAATATTCGTTAATATCGATTTGTTTTGGTTGTTGAGCTTCGTGATTGTGCTCAGTACCAACAAATACATGTAAATTAGTCAATAATTTACTACCTAATTTATTTTTAGGTAACATTCCTTTTACTGACTTTTCAATTAAGCGTACAGGATCTTTTGCAAAAACTTCTTTCGCAGTTAATGATCTTTGTCCACCTGGGTAACCTGTGTGACGGATGTATAATTTGTCATCCCATTTGTTACCTGTTAATTGAATTTTGTCAGCGTTTAAAACAATTACATAATCTCCACAATCTGCATGAGGAGTGAAGTTTGTTTTGTGCTTACCTCTGATAAGCTTCGCAACACCTGACGCTAAACGACCTAATGATAAGTCAGAAGCGTCCACAACTACCCATTCTTTCTGAGCAGTTTCTTTGTTGGCTGATGAAGTTTTGTAACTTAACGTGTCCACTATCTTGATTTTTAATATTTTATAAATTACCGACAATCCGATCGGGGTGCAAATGTACAAAATGATTCTGTTTTCCCAAAAGATTTTAGGAATTATTCGTCATTTTGATGGATTTGTACCATTTAGATGGTTGTCAAAACGTTTGCAAAATTACGTTAATTAATTGAATATCCAATATTTTTTTCGAATTAGACGTTCTATTTAATCGATTGATTGTATGAAAAAGAATTCGTTTTATTGTTTAATCAATTAAGTATGACGCTAAACAAAATTTAAAAACCGTGCAATTCAAAATTTAAATTGCACGGTTTTTTTTATTGTAAGATATCTTATTTTAACCTCTTGAGAAAGGTAAAATAGTTTGAGTTGTAGAACCTAAACCTTCAATTCCATATTCGATAACATCTCCTGGTTTTAGCCAAACTTGAGGTGTTTTTCCCATTCCTGATCCTGCAGGTGAACCTGTAGAAATAATATCTCCAGGTAAGAAAGACATAAATTGAGATAGGTAAGAAATTAATTTAGGAATGCGGTAAATAAAATCACTTGTATTACCATCTTGCATTAATTCTCCGTTTAATTTTAACCAAACACGTAAATTATTTACATCCTCGATTTCGTCTTTTGTTGCAATAAAAGGTCCAACAGGCGCAAATGTATCACATCCTTTTCCTTTGTCCCAAGTACCACCACGTTCTGTTTGGAAAGCACGCTCAGAAATATCATTAATTAAGGCATAGCCATATACGTGATTCATCGCCTCTTCTTCCGTTACATTATTTGCTTTTTCACCAATAATAATACAAAGTTCTGTTTCCCAGTCCATTTTTGTAGAACCATTTGGTTGCATAATTCCGTCTTCTGGTCCGTTATACGATTGATTCGCTTTGATAAACATAATCGGTTCTGCTTGTTGTTGTAAACCTGTTTCTTTTACGTGATCATCAAAGTTAAGACCTACACAAACAATTTTTCCTGGGCGAGTTAAAGGTGTACCAATACGTACATCATCTTCAACTAATGGCAAGCTGTTAATGTTAAGCTCGATATATTTTTGTAAAGTTTCTTGTTTTTCTGTATTTCCAAAAAAATCATCATCATAAATAATTCCTGATGCTGAAACATCGAATTTTTTCTCATCGATGATTACACCTGATTTCTCCTGACCTTTTGGTCCGAATCTAAAAATTTTCATCTTCTTTATATTTTTTCCGCCACAAATATACGACGTATTGTTTTTTGATTAAATAAATAAAAAAAGACATCTGTCATTAACAGATGTCTTATAAAGATAAAAAATAATTATATTTATTTAAAATTATTTAGCAATTCCTCTCGAAATTACAATTTTTTGAATTTCTGATGTTCCTTCGTAAATCTGAGTAATTTTTGCATCGCGCATCATACGTTCTACATGATACTCGCGAACATAACCATTTCCTCCATGAATTTGAACGGCTTCTGAAGCAACTTCGTTCGCTGTTTTAGAAGCAAATAGTTTTGCCATTGCACCAGAAATAGAAATATCTTTTCCTTCGTCTTTCTCAACCGCAGCTTTAAAACATAACATACGAGCAGCTGTAATATTAGTTGCCATATCTGCTAATTTGAATGCAACAGCTTGGTGATTGATGATTTCTGTTTTGAATGCTTTACGAATTTTTGCATAATCTAACGCTAATTCATAAGCACCTTGTGCAATTCCTAAAGCTTGAGAAGCGATACCAATACGTCCTCCGTTTAAGACATTCATTGCGAAAGCAAATCCAAATCCGTCTTCACCAATACGGTTTTCTTTTGGCACTTTAACATCATTAAAGAATAATGAATGTGTGTCAGAACCACGGATTCCCATTTTTTGTTCTTTTGGTCCAATTTCGAAGCCTGCCCATCCTTTTTCTACGATGAAAGCATTGATTCCTTTGTGACCTTTTTCTGGATCAGTTTGAGCGATTACTAAATAAGTAGAGGCTGTTCCACCATTCGTAATCCAGTTTTTTGTACCATTTAATAAATAGTGATCTCCCATATCTACTGCAGTAGTTTTTTGAGAAGTCGCATCAGAACCAGCATCTGGCTCAGATAAACAAAATGCTCCAATCACTTGACCAGAAGCTAATGGTACTAAATATTTTTGTTTTTGATCTTCGTTACAATATTTTTCCATACCAGCACAAACCAAAGAGTTGTTAACTGACATGACAACAGCAGCAGAAGCATCAACTTTAGCGATTTCTTCCATTGCAATGACATAAGAAACGCTATCTAAACCAGATCCTCCGTATTTTGGGTCAACCATCATACCTAAGAATCCAAGTTCTCCCATTTTTTTTACTGCATCAGTTGGGAAAGTAGATGTTTCGTCGCGTTCGATAACTCCTGGTAATAATTCGGCTTTAGCGAAATCACGAGCAGCTTCTTGAATCATTAATTGTTCTTCCGATAATTGAAAATTCATGTGATTATATTATTTATGGTTTTTATTATTTTATGATTATGACTTTAAATTTTTATTCAAATTTTAGAGAAAAAACAAATGCTCTGGTTGATAATGAATTCAAACTTCCTGTCCAATAAGGATCTGTAGAAGGTTTATCAGGAACAATTTCATTATTAAAGAAGAACATACCTTTTAGGGCTGGTGTAAGTTTAAATCGTTTGAAATAAATTTCAACACCAATTTCTGCTTGCCAGTTAAAGTTATTCGTTGTTGTTCTGAAAACTCCAGTAGCGTTATCGTCTTCTTTATTTTCGTTCGATTGTAAATTCATTAGATAACCCAAACCTCCTTGAATATATGGACGTGTATTGAACCAACGATCTCCGTGAAAGTTAAGTAACAATGGGATTTCGATATAAGTAGATTTTACTTCGCGTTTTACATTAGAATCTTCTAAATCTCCTTCGTAAGTACCAGTTGATGTTCCAGCTAAAGGGGCGTTACGAAAATGTAAAATACGTTGTGCAAAATGCAATCCTGGTTCAGACTTTAAGTCGATGTAATCATTCACACGCATTTTAGCGATTAATCCAACAGAGAAACCAGCTTTACTTTCTTGATCTAAATAAACTAAACCGTGTTCATTTACTCCATCATCTTCTGGAATTTGAGGAGCTCCAGGGACAGGGTTAGTTTGTGCTTTAGGAACAATCTTGTAACTCATCATATTAGTTCCCAAGAAATATCCAAAACTAAATTTTTTCTGATCAGTTTCAGTTCTGTTTTCGCTTCTGTCATTATTAGGGCGAAACTGCGCATTTGCAATGCTAGCAACAGTTAACGATAATGCGATGATTAGATTTTTTCTCATAGACTTTCAACGAATAACAAGCAAATTTATTTTATACTTTTATAAATGCTTGCAATACCAAAAGTAAGTTTTTTATCAATAGGTTGTGTAAATTTTACACTTTTCAGAATGTTTTTCATTTCTTCTCCATGTGGAAAAGCACGAACTGAATCTGGTAAATAGGTATAAGCACTTTGATCTTTCGAAACCATTTTACCAATTGCAGGTAAAATATTTTTAGAATAAAATGTGTACAACTGTTTCATTGGAAAAGCTGTAGGATAAGAAAATTCTAAAATAACGAAAGTTCCTCCAGGTCTTAAAACACGATTAATTTCTGCTAAACCTTTCTCTAAGTTTTCAAAATTACGAACACCAAAAGAAACGGTCACACAGTCAAAAGTGTTATCAGGAAAAGGTAAATTTTCCGAATCACCTTGCACCATTTCGATACGATTTTCTAATCCAGCTTCTTTTACTTTTTTGCGACCAACTTCCAACATTCCGTTAGATAAGTCTAATCCAGTAATTTTTGCATCGGTATTTTTACCCATCATAATCGCCAAATCTCCTGTTCCAGTCGCGATATCTAAAATCGTTTTTGGTTGAGAAGCTTTTACCATTTTGATAACATCTTTTCGCCATTGAATGTCGATTCCCATTGATAAAACACGGTTTAATAAATCGTATTTTGGCGAAATATTATCGAACATTTGCTCGACTTGTTTCTTTTTATTTAGATCTGATGCTTCGTAAGGAGTTACTGCATCGTGTTGATGATTTGCCATTTTGTAAAGTTATAAAATCTAAATCTTATTCGTAATTCTCGAAATAAAATTGTTTAAAATCTTCTTTGTTAAATATTTTCGATAAATCAGTTGCTTTCTCGCTTCCACTACTTTTTATGAACATTTTAGGATAATCTTGATCGATGTTATAGTAAAAGTTTTCGATGTATAATTGAGAAGATTTTTCGATAATTCCGTGATAAATCTTGTTATCTATTGCAATATTGTTTGATAAAAAGATAGAATCTTTGTTTTTTCTAACACCATAAGGTCGTGTAAATGTATAATATTCTTGATGCGTTGGATTTATAAAACCATTTGCTCTCGTAATATCTACAACTGTATCTACATTTTTGTTATTAAAACTATAAACGATATGCGCTTTTCCTTTTTTCAAGTCTACTCTTGCATTTTGTTGCGGTGCAATTGTAAAATCTTTATCGTTAATTTTGATTGTCAAGGTTTTGTTTGATGGATTATCAATCACATACCCATCTTTTTTGCTTAGAAAAGTGTTATAAATAACAACGATTAAAGCAGCTAATCCACAGACGATTAAAAGACCAATTAATGAAGGATTTTTTTTCATGCTGCTAAATTAAATATACTTTATTAATTTCGGTATGAGTTATTACATATTTTTCATGACTATTTTAATGAAATGTGTAACTTTGTCGCTATTATTTTTTTATTAAAATTGAACAATATTAATATGATAAACTCTGTAATTACAGGTTCTGGACACTATTTACCGAATAGAATTGTTACGAACGAAGATTTTGTTAACCACGAATTTTATGACGAAAGTGGAAATCGTTTGGATAAAACTGGTGAAGAAATTACGCGTAAATTTGAGGAAATTACAGAAATCAGAGAAAGAAGATATGTAGAAGATGATTTATTAAATTCTGATATCGCAACTTTTGCTGCTAAAAAAGCAATTGAAGAATCTGGTGTTAATCCAGAAGAATTAGATTATATAATCGTTGGGCACAACTTTGGAGATATTGATCCTGTTGGTCATCAAATTGATATCATGCCGTCAATTTCGGCAAAAGTAAAACACAATTTAGGAATCAAAAACCTAAAATGTAAGCCTTATGATATGACATTTGGTTGTCCAGGTTGGATAGAATCATTGATTTTAGGACATCAATTTATTCAAGCAAATATTGCAAAGAAAGTTTTGGTAATCGGTTCTGATACGTTATCTCGTGCTGTAGATCCGCATGATCGTTCTGCGATGATTTTTGCAGATGGAGCAGGAGCAGTTGTTTTGGAAGCGAAAGAAGCTGATTATAAATATGGAATCATCAATCACGAAACGTTAAGTTATACAGGTGATGAATTGGCTTACTTGACAAATGGACGTTCTGCAAATCCAGATTATAAAGGTTCAATCAAAACAATTAATATGAAAGGTCGTAAAGTTTACGAATTCGTATTAAAAAATGTTCCGCCAGCAATTAAAGAATTGTTAGATGAAACAAATTTATCAATTACCGATATTGATAAAATTTTATTGCACCAAGCAAATGCAAAAATGGATCATGCAATGATAGAGCGTTTATACAAATTATATGGTGTAGCTGTACCAGAAAAAATTGATCCAATGACAGTTCAATTCTTAGGAAATACATCTGTAGCAACGGTTCCTACAATGTTTGATTTAATCAAAAAAGGAGAATTAGCTCCTCATCAATTTCACGCAAATGATAAAATTATTTTAGCTTCTGTTGGAGCTACAATGAATGTTAATGCAGTGATTTATCAATTCGAAAAATAAAAACAAAAAACACATATACTATTGTGAATACATTCGGAAGACTATTTAAAATTTCAACTTTTGGCGAAAGTCATGGTGTAGCGATTGGAGGTGTAATTGATGGCGTTCCAAGTGGAATCGAATTAGATTTTGATTGGATACAAGCGCAATTAGATCGTCGTAAACCAGGACAATCTGCAATTGTGACACAACGAAAAGAACCAGATACAGTACAATTTCTTTCAGGTATTTTTGAAGGAAAAACAACAGGTGCTTCTATCGGGTTTATTATTCCGAATGATAATCAAAAATCTCACGATTACGATCATATAAAAGACGTTTTTCGTCCTTCTCATGCCGATTTTACATACGAAACCAAATATGGTGTTCGCGATCATAGAGGTGGAGGAAGAACTTCTGCGCGAGAAACGGCTAATTGGGTTGTTGGTGGTGCTGTTGCAAAACATGTGATTCCAAATATCAATATTACAGCTTATGTAAGCGGAGTAGGTGAGTTGAAGTTGGATAATGATTATTCTACATTAGATTTTTCTAAAATTGAAGAAACGGCAGTTCGTTGTCCAGATCTAGAAATGGCAGAAAAAATGATTAATCGTATCAAAGAAATTCGCAAAGAAGGTGATACAATTGGAGGTGAAGTAACTTGTGTTATTCAAAATGTGCCAGTTGGTTTAGGTGAACCAATTTTTGATAAATTGCATGCACGTTTAGGACAGGCGATGATGTCGATAAATGCCGTAAAAGGTTTTGAATACGGCGAAGGTTTTGCTTCTACATCGATGAAAGGTTCAGAAATGAATGATCAATTCAACCAAGATGGAACAACAAGAACCAATTATTCTGGAGGAATACAAGGTGGAGTTTCAAATGGAATGGATATTTATTTTAAAGTTGCTTTCAAGCCAGTTGCGACATTAATGCAAGAACAAACAACGTTGAATGCAGATGGCAAAATGGTAGAAATGCATGGAAAAGGTCGTCACGATCCTTGTGTTGTTCCAAGAGCCGTTCCTATTGTAGAAAGTTTAGCTGCGATGGTTTTGGCTGATATGTTGCTGATACAACGAACAAGAAATATATAAACAAAAAACTCCAACCTTTAAAGTTGGAGTTTTTTGTTATTGTCATTCTGAATGCAGTGTTAACGAAATGAAGAATCTGAGATTTTTCGACAAGCTCGAAAAGACAAGTATTTTTTGTTCTTAATAATTCTTAACCAAAATCCTTCATTTCTTTTCGATAAGTTTCTCCAATTGGTAAAATTTTCTGATTGAGATAAACAGAATTTCCATCAATAGAAGTTAAAAAATCAAGATTGATGATATACGAACGATGAATTCTTTTGAAATGATTTGGTAATTTTTCTTCGAAAGACTTCATGGTTTCTAAGACTAATATTTTTTCAGTTTTGGTATGAATTCGAATATAATCTTTCAAACCTTCAATGTAAATTAAATCTGAAAAATTAATTTTTACTTGCTTTCCATTTGCTTTTACAAACAAATAAGTCGACTGATTTTTAGTTGATGTCGTTTGAAAAAAATCAACATATTTTTTTATAGAGGCATCAAAACGTTCTTTCGTAATAGGTTTCAATAAATAATCAACCACATGAAAATTAAAACTTTCTAAAGCATAATCTTGATAAGCTGTTGTGACAATGAATTTCTGAGAATGATCAAGGGTTTTCATCAACTGAATTCCAGTCAATTCGGGCATTTGAATATCTGTGAAAATAAGATCAACTTTATTATTTTTGAGAAAATCAATTGCTTCAAAAACTTCAGTTGTTGCAAGTGAAACAATTAAATTTTCATTTTCAGAAGCATGTTTTTTCAATAATTCAACAGCTAAAGGTTCATCGTCTAAAATAATACACTTAATTTTCGTCATTTAATGGAATTTTTAAGTAAATATGAAAGGTTTCATAATCGTTTTTAATTTCGAAAGTATAATTATTTCCGAAATAATAATTCAATCTTTTTTTCAAATTCGTTAATCCAATTCCTGAAGTTTCATCTTTTTGATGTTGATTAATTTTATTTGAAACGGAAATCTCAAGGTATTCAGAATTAGTTTTTAAATTGATTTTAATTGGATGATTAATGTCTTTTACAACACCATGTTTTATTGCATTTTCGATTAAAGGCGAAATAATATATGGATGAATTAATTTTTTAGAATTCTCAATCAAAAATTCTTTTTCGACATAAAATTTTTCTCCATAACGAATCTGCTCCAAATCTAAATATTGATTGATGTAATCAATTTCTCGTTCAATTTCAATTTTATCTTTATTGGTTTCGTAGGTTGTAAAACGCATAATTGCACTCAAATTTTCGATTGCTTTTAACGAATGAGGAGAATTTACACTCACCAAACTATAAATATTATTGAGTGTATTAAACAAAAAATGAGGATTAATTTGAGATTTGAGAAAATTAATTTCAGCTTCTTTTTTCTCTTTTTCAATGATGTTATTTTGTTTTAGTGTATGGATTGAATGGAATGTCATCCATAAAAAAAGTGACGAAAAAACGATAAAAGAACCATAATGTAAATTGTCGTAAATGTAAAAACTAATCGTTGTTCCTTCAAAATAATTGACTTTATGGAACAAAAAATCTGTAATAATTTGCTCAATAAAATAACGAACAATAATGAATGTTGTAAAGGAACATACTATAGAGAATAATATTGATTTCCAATTTATTTTTTTAAGAAAATAGGGGGCAATAAAAAAATAGATAATAAAAATTGTAATTAACTGAACAATATACATTGTTGATGCAAATAATGTAATTGATTTAAAAAATGAATTTCCGTTAGTTAGATTAACTAATCCAATTGTTATGTAATCAAACAGAATGTAAATAACCCAAAAACCTAAAAGTATAAATACGCTTTTTTGATTTGAGAAGCTTAAATTTTTTTTATCATCTTCCATTGTTTTTGTTTTTTGTAAAATTAGATTCTTTTCTACATAAAAGTGAAGTGATTCGTCGATTATTCAAATGGGTTAGTCGATAAATAAAAGTCAATTTTTTCAGAATCATAGAAATTTGAATCATAATTAAAAATTAACTCAAATGAAAAACTTATTTATTGCAATTGCTACATTTATTGGTACTATGAATTTATCTGCTCAAACAAAATATCAATTTCAAACAAAATTTGATGATGCTATTCCAGTTCTTAATATGGGAACTTTTCACATGGGATATACTCCAGATGCAAGTACGACTGAATTTGATGAGAATAACCAAGATAATGTTCGTCAAATACATGAAATAGCAAAGCAGATTGCGGCTTTTAAACCTACAATTATTTTAGTTGAACAAAATCCTTCTCGCAATAAAGTGTTGAATAAACTTTTTCAAGATTATTTACTTAATCCTAAAATGAAGTTTGAAAATCCAAACGAAGTTGAGTTATTGGCTTATGAAGTTGGGAGACTAAGCGGATCGAAGAAAATTTACGGAATTAATTATCAAGAAGATTATCTTTATATGCTTGGTGATTTGTTGAAAGAGCAAGATGATTCGATTACATTCAAAAGATACATTGAAATGTTCCGAAATAATGAATCGAAAAATGGAGTAACAAAAAAAGATGTAAAATTAAAAGAGTTATTGCAGTACTATAATCAACCAGAATTTTTAGATTTTTCTGTTGCAGTTAATGCGGATATGTTAACGACGGTTTCATACAAAAAATATCCAGTAGGAGCAGAGCAAGCGGCGAAATATTATCATAGAAATTTAGCCATGTTCTCAAATATGAATAATGTGCCAATAACAAAAGACGATCGTATTTTTGTATTAATGGGAGCTACACATACGGCTTTCTTTAAAGATTTCTTACGACGTTCACCAAAGTTTAAAGAAGTAAATACGTTAGATTATCTAAAATAAAAGCATAAAAAAAACCTCGCAAATTGCGAGGTTTTTTTTATATAGTTGAATAATAATTATTCTTCTGTAGATGGAGTTTCTTCTGTCGCAACTTCTTCAGATACTTCCTCTTTTTTCGCTTTCTTGTCGTTAGCGTAAATTGGGTTATCATAGTTGAAGAAAGAACCTTCTTCTTTAGTAGCATTAGCTGCTTTTTGAGCATCTAATTTAGCTAATTCTGCTCTAGTTTTAGTAGCTTCTTCAGCAGCTTTGATAGATGCAGCATCTGGTACAATTTCAAATCCGAAATCTACTTCAACATCTCTGTGGAAACGAACTTTAGCTTCGTATTTTCCTAAACGTTTGATAGTATTTCCAGGGATTCTAATGTTTTTCTTCTCGATTTCAACACCAGCTTTTACTAAAGCTTCTGCTAAATCTGCATTGTTGATAGATCCAAATAATTTGTCTCCAGAACCAACTTTAGCGTCGATTTTAACAACTAAACCATCTAATTTAGCTGCTTTTTCTTTTGCTGCAGCGATTAATGTAGCTTCTTCTGCTTTACGAGCTTCTAAAACTTCGTTTAATGCTTTTACGTTATTTGGAGTTGCAACTGATGCTAATCCACGAGGGATTAAGAAGTTACGTGCGTATCCAGGTTTTACTGAAACAACTTCAAATTCAAAACCTAAACCTTCTACATCTTGTCTTAAAATTACGTTCATGATATTTTAATATTTAGGTTATTATTTTAATTGATCACCAATAAATGGCATTAATGCTAAGTGACGAGCTCTTTTGATCGCTTTAGAAACTTTTCTTTGGTATTTTAAAGATGTTCCTGTGTAACGACGAGGTAAAATTTTACCTTGCTCATTCACGAATTGAATTAAGAAATCAGCGTCTTTATAGTCAACGTATTTGATTCCAAATTTTTTGAAACGACAATATTTTGAGTTTGATTGTGTTTCGATATCTAAAGGAGATAAATAACGGATTTCTGATTCGCTACCTCCAGCTGCTTTTTTTGCTAAATCGTCAATTGCCATAGCTTTGCTTATTTGTTAGAGTTAGACTTTAATTTTGTTCTACGTTTTTCTGCCCAGTCCATACCGTGTTTGTCTAATTTCACAGTTAAGAAACGGATTACACGCTCATCACGTTTGTAAGCAACTTCTAATTGAGAAACTAACTCGTTATTGTCTGATTTAAATTCTACTAAGTGGTAGAATCCATTTCTTTTGTTTTGAATTGGGTAAGCTAATTTTTTTAAGCCCCAGTTCTCTTTTGCTACGATTTCACCACCGTTAGCAGTAACAAAGTCATTGAATTTATTAACTGCTTCCTCTACCTGAGAATCAGATAGAACGGGAGTCAAAATGAAAACAGTTTCGTAATGTGTCATTTTTAACTTCTTTTAAGTTATTATTTATACTAAAATTCGAGGTGCAAATATATAAATAATAATCCAAATATTACAAATGAATATTTATTGAATTTTTATTAAAACCTTATTTATTGAATATTATCGTTTTATCATATTGATCTTCAAAAAATATTGACTTTTTTTAAAAAAAATTTGCAGTTTAAAAAAAGTAGCTTACATTTGTCAACATAAAAGGCTAATGGCTTTTTCATAGGTTTAGGTTGGTTAAGGTTAAAACCCTCGTTTCTGCGAGGGTTTTCCTTTTTTTTCTAAAAACATCTTCTTAAATTTGGTCATAATAATTAATGTAAAATTTTATGACAACAAAATACAATCCTATTCCAAGCGAGTTATTCGTAAAGAACAGAGCGAAATTTGTAAAAGCAATGAAACCTCGTTCTCTTGCTATTTTCAATTCTAACGATATTTATCCAATTTCTTCAGATTCTACGTTACCGTTTGAACAACATCGTGATATTTTTTATTTATCTGGAGTTGATCAAGAAGAATCTATCTTATTAATTTTTCCTGACGCTTACGATCCTAAATATAAGGAAGCATTATTTGTTCGTGAAACAAACGATCATATTGCAGTTTGGGAAGGAGAAAAATTATCAAAAGCTCAAGCAACAGAAGTTTCTGGAATCAAAACTGTACTTTGGTTACAAGATTTACCAAATGTTTTGCGCAAATTGATGGTAGAAGCAGATAATGTTTATGTAAATAAAAATGAGCATTATCGCGTAACAGAAGCACCTCAAGTAGAAACGCGCGAAGATCGTTTTGTAAAACAATTGAAAGTAGATTATCCTGGACATACTTATTTACGTTCAAATCCTATTTTGCAACGTTTACGTTCTGTAAAAGAACCAGAAGAAATTCAATTGATTCAACAAGCGTGTGATATCACAGAAAAAGGTTTTCGTCGTATTTTAAATTTCGTAAAACCTGGAGTTTGGGAATTCGAAATCGAAGCTGAGTTTGTTCACGAATTTCTTCGTAATCGTTCAAAAGGTTTTGCATACACGCCAATTATTGCGTCTGGAAATAATGCAAATGTGTTGCATTATATTCAAAATAATCAAGAATGTAAAGACGGTGATTTGATTTTGTTTGATGTTGCAGCTGAATATGCAAATTATTCATCAGATATGTCACGTACAATTCCAGTTAATGGAAAATATACAAAACGCCAACGCGAAGTTTATGATGCAGTTTTACGTTGTAAAAAAGAAGCGGAAACGATGTTAGTTCCTGGGAATAATTGGTACAAATACCACGAAGAATTAGGAAAAGTTTATACTTCTGAATTGTTAGGTTTAGGTTTGTTGGATAAAGCAGATGTACAAAACGAAGATCCAGCTTGGCCAGCTTACAAAAAATACATGATGCATGGAACGTCTCATCATATGGGATTAGATACACATGATTATGGTTTATTGACTGATGATTTTGTGGCTGGAATGGTTTTCACAAACGAGCCAGGATTCTATATTCCAGCAGAAGGTTTTGGAATTCGTTTGGAAGATGATTATGTAATTCAGAAAGAAGGAAAACCTTTCAACTTGATGCAAAATATTCCGTTAGAAGCAGAAGAAATCGAAGATTTAATGAATAAGTAATTTATTAAATTTTAAATCATAAAAAATCCACTTCAAACGAAGTGGATTTTTTATGATTAATTGTTTGGATAAAACTTCTTAAAATCTACATAATACACACTATCCCAATTTATTTTAGAAAAATCATCCGAAGTATTATTGAATTTTGCATTAGCAACTAAACGTTCTCGAGTAGAAAGTGGACGAAAATTGTATCTATAATTTTTATTGATTAGATATTTTCTAAGTTGATTAAGCGACTTACTTTTTATTGAATCTTTATTAATTGCCAGAATTAAAGCAAAAGGATAAAATCCCTCATTAGAATTTTTAGTTTCTAACTTTTGAATAAAATGTTCAATAGTATCAGATTTAATATTAATCAGATCTTTCTTTTTAACTTTATATAATTCGGTAATTTTCTTGTCTTCAAAATCATTTATTGCACCAGTTCCACACATTTTATCGTAAGGAAATTCATTAAAATAGTAATAGGTTAAAGTGTCATTATAAAATATAAATTGATGTTCTGCAAAAGAAGGTGATACTATGCGGATTAAAGAGTCTGTATTATTTCTGTTCTTTAATTTTTTATTGTACTTATTATATGAAAACGATGAATCTGGATTTATACCCATCGCTAATATTATTTGATTGATAGAATCTTGGTGTAATTTTTCATGTTTTTCTCTTGTTAATTCGCGTTTACAAGATATCAACCCAATTAATAAAAAAAAGTAAAAAATTATTTTCATAGCTATTTAATTTTTTAAAGTTAATAAATTAAATAGCTATTGTTGTAAAAAAATGTTCTGAGAATCATTTCAGAACATTTTTTATATGGATTATCGTAAGATTTTAATCATTTTCTGGCGCATCATGTGATGGAATGTCATCTAAATCTAACATTTCTTTTGCAAGAGCAATCATACGTGGCGTTCCGGTATGTTTATTTTTTTCGTCCGAAAGTTTTACAACACCTGTCCATTTTATATCTATCGAAGAAATTTCGGTCAATTTCATCACGATATTCATAGGTTTTAAATCAGTGTCGTTTGTTAAGTTGGTTCCAATTCCAAATGATAATCCAATTCTTCCTTTGAAAGCTTTTGTAATCATTTCCACTTTTTCTGAATTTAATCCATCCGAGAAAATAATCGTTTTGAATAAAGGGTTGATACCCATTTTTTCGTAATGTGCAATTGTTTTTTCTCCAAACTCAATCGGATCTCCAGAATCATGACGAACGCCATCAAATAATTTAGATAATTTTTTATCAAATTGTCCAAAGAAAACATCCGATGTATAAGTGTCAGTCAAAGCAATTCCTAAATCACCATAATAAACTTTTACCCAACGATCTAAACTGATTGAATTCGCAATTTTGAATCCGTAACGTGCACCATGAAACATAAACCATTCGTGAGCGTGTGTTCCAATTGGTTTTACACCATATTTATGCGCAAAGTGAACATTCGAAGTTCCAACAAAGCTTTTTCCTTTATGGTTTGTTAATTCTTTCATTACCACATCATGAACTTCGTAACTGTGACGACGACGGGTACCAAATTCCGCAACTGTAACGCCAAGACGATTGTATAAATCAACTTTATCGCTTGTACGTTTTGTGATTTCTTCGTTTGTGATGCGTTTTGCATTAGTTAATTTGTAAAAAACTTCACTAATTAAGCAAAGAATTGGAACCTCCCACAGAATTGTGCGATACCAATATCCTTCTACATGCACTTCTACATCAGTACCATTTTGAGTGATTTTTACTTCATTTGGATCATAACGATAACCTTGCAAAAAATCTAAATAAGCTGGACTCAAATAAGGACAGTTCGTTGTGAAAAAGTTTTTTTCGTCTTTGGTTAAAGCAAGTGAAGCCATTGTATTGATTTCTTTTTGTAATTCATCTGCAAAACCTTCAGGAAATTGATGTTCACCACGGTTGATGAATTTATAGCGAGCCATTACATCTGGATATAATTTTGTAACGCCAAATTGCATGGTGAATTTATAGAAATCGTTATCGATAATAGATTTTATAATACTCATTTTTTAGGTTTAATTCTAATATATTCTGAAATTTAAAGATAAAAAAAAACCATCAATACAGATGGTTTTTGTATGATTATCTTGTTTTGAAGATAATTATTTTGTTGTTCTTTTTTCGATTTTAGGTAATTCGAAATTGAAAACTATTGTAAGGTCTCTGAATGATGAGTAATCAGATAGTCCTGATCCAGAAACGTAGTATTTATTTCGTGCATAAGCTAAACGAGAAGGTAAAATGATTACACCTTGAAAGTTGTATAAATCATTTGTAGAACGGTTTGTAGATTTAAAGTGTTTAAGCCCTTCTGCGAAATTTTTCAATTCGACATGTTCTCTTTTTACTCCATTTTTAGCTTCAGTTTCAGTAGGAATGTAGTAATAATAAGTTGGATCTTCTACAGCAGAAGTCCCTCCTAAATTTATTGAGTTCCATCCAGTTAGATAAATTTGACTAACTAAGCCATATTTTCTTTTGTAATCTGTGCTATTTGTAGCTAGGAAAGAGCTTGATTCAATATTTAAATAAATAGAAGTACTATCATTAGAAACAATAGATTCTCCTGTTCCTTTATGATTTGGATTTTCGGCATACCAAATTCCTAAGTTATCTTGTTTTGCTAAAGATTTTAATGTTGGATAAGCATCATCATCGTTTCCTTTTATGGTATCAAACTTTGTAAGTTTTCCATTTTTAGGATTGAAATAATAATCTTCCATATATTGTTGAATCGCTTCATCATCTAAAGCATTACGTTCTTCAACTGGAATTTTAGTTTCTTTATTTACACCATTATCATCATCATTATTACATCCTACTAAAACAGCAGAACATGCAATTAAAGTAACGAAGAATTTCTTTATCATGTTATTTCGATTTATATTGCGAATTTAGAAAAAATATTAGTTTAACCTAACAAATATTCAGTTTTAAATGAGATTAGATAAATTTCTTTGGAGTGTTAGATATTATAAAACGAGATCTTTAGCGGCTGATGCGGTAAAAAAGAATCGTGTAAAAGTGAATGGAGATGTAGCAAAAGCGTCGCGAGATATAATTCCAGGTGATGCGATTGAGGTGAGAAAAGATCAAATTAATTTATCTTTTAAAGTATTGCAAGTGCCAAATAATAGAATTGGAGCTAAATTGTTAACCTTGCATATTGTGGATACAACGCCAAAAGAAGAATATGAAGTTTTAGAGCTTCGAAAGCTTTCGCAAGATTATTATCGTGAAAGAGGTGAAGGTCGACCAACGAAAAAAGATCGCCGAGATTTGGATGAATATTTAGAAGAGGGTGGAGAAGATGCAGAAGGTATCATTATAAAAGGAGAAGATTTGGATTAATTCCAAATCTTCTCCTTTTTAAGATGTTTCATAATTTCGTCCAAAATCTCTAATGTACTTTGGTTCGAAATACTGATTGTATATTTTGCCTTTTCATAATATTGATTGCGTTCAAATAAATGTTTCGCAATAAACTCCATCATTTCTTCATTAGAAAGATGAGCAATTAAAGGTCGAGTTTCTTTTTTATTTTCTAATCGTTTCACCAATTGTGGTAATTGTACACGCATAAAAAATGAAATTGAATTGTTGGCAATTTCATTCATATTATCGAAATAAACAGGAGTTCCACCGCCTAAAGAAAGCACAATGTTTGTTGAAGTCAGAACTTCTTTTAAGGCTTCTCGTTCTTTTTTACGAAAACCTAATTCGCCTTCTTTTTCAAAAATCTCACTAATTTTTGTTTGATATTTTTGTTCGATAAAATCATCAAGATCAATAAATTCGAAACCCAATGCTTTGGCTAAATCTTTTCCGGTAGTCGATTTTCCGCTACCCATATATCCTACTAAAGAAATAATCATGATTAGTCTACTGGTAAGTCTTCTGAATAAAAAATAGTTAATCTCGCATATCCATCAAACGTATCAATTTGATATGAATACGTATTCTCCAAACGTCTTGCATCATAACGTTCCACATTATAAGTTACTTGATAATCTTCGTTAGTAACGATTGAATTTGAATGATGATATTTAGATTTTGGCGCATCTTTTTTGATTTCTGCTCTATATTGATTCAAGAATTTAATAGGAAAAGAATATGTTAATTTATAAACAATCTCTTGTGAAACCTGTATTGCTGTTATTTTATTCAAAAACATTGTTCCTTGATTATTGTTTTTAATCTTCAAAGAATCTAAACGATCTGAATTTTGAATGTATAAATTTTTTCCAAGTTTAGAAACCTTGAAACAACGATCATTCAATTTTTGATGAATAATCTGTGGTTGATCTTTTATTAATTCCTTTAATTCTTTCAATGCAAAATTAGACAAATGTGCATCTTTTGTTTCCTGATTACAATTGTTTGCATATTCAGAATCGGGTACGTCTGCCTCTGGGTTGTCAGATTTTTTACACGACACTATCGAAAACAAAGCAATAATAATATATAGTATATTCTTCTTCATTCTAAAATTTCAATCTTTAAATAGCGTTCCGAAAATAATTTCGGTTCACATAGATTTAGATTTGCTGGATGACAAATATAGTATATAAATCATTTATCAAATATATAAAATGATGTTTCTATGGCTTATTTTTTCAGTTTTCTTATCCGAAATTCTATCTTTCAAAAAAAAACTAAAAATTTATCTAAATTTAAGTTCTTAAAACCGAAATGATTAATTAATAAATTGTAAAAAACTTCACAAAACGTTTGTTAAATTAGTATTAAACGCCCTATATTTGCACTCGATTTAAGAAACCGACCTGGTAGCTCAGTTGGTAGAGCACAACACTTTTAATGTTGGGGTCCTGGGTTCGAGCCCCAGCCAGGTCACTTAGTCAAAACGTTCTTTTTTATATAAAAAAATAAAAACGTCTTTCGTTTTGTAAACTCAGATATAATCGTATATTTGCAGTCCGAAAAAACGGAGACCTGGTAGCTC